>CAMYYX010000027.1 GCA_947303695.1 uncultured Prevotellaceae bacterium
GTCGCAATTATCTTCTTCCTCAGCGTTTGGCAGTACTCGCTACTGACAAGGCTGTCAAGGCTCTCAACGAGGAATTGAAGCAGCGTGCTCATAAGCTCGCTAAGATTAAGGCTGATGCAGAAGAAGAGGCTAAGAAGTTCGACGGTGTTCACCTTACTATCGAAGCTAAGGTGTCTGACGGACAGGCTATCTATGGTTCTGTAGGTCCAACTCAGATTGCAGAAGCACTTGGTAAGGCTGGTATCGAACTCGATCCTAAGAAGGTTCTCACCAAGGGTGTGAAGGCACTGGGTCAGTATACTGCTCAGATTCAGCTTCATCGCGAAGTACATGTAGAAGTTCCATTCGAGGTAGTTCCTGATGCGGATTCAAAGCAGGCATTGGCAGACATTGCTGCTCAGAAGAAGGCTGATAAGGCTAAAGAGGCAGCAAAAGCAGCAGAGGCTGCAGCTGAAGTTGACGCTGAAGCAGCTGACGAGGCTGAGGTTCTCGAGGCTATGGATGCACCAGCAGAGGCAGCAGAATAAAATACTGCACGCCAACGAAAAGAAAAGCCATTTCAATACGAAATGGCTTTTTTTGTTTTCTTGGGATTATTCCAGAGTGTTCAGTTCCCGATTGATGGCTTGAAGTTCATCGCGGACGAATTTCAGACGGTCTATCAACTCGGTCTTTTTGTTCGGATTTCCCTTCTCGCGTTTCATGGCTTCACGGGCTCCCGAGAGGGTCATGCCGCGTTCCTTGACGAAATGATACACGACCCGTATCGCCTCAATATCCTCCTTGGTGTATTGACGGATGCCCCGTCCCACCTTCTTGGGATGAATCGTAGGGAATTCTTTCTCCCAATAGCGAAGCAGAGATTCTGAGACATTCAGAAGCTCTGACACTTCGCGTATGGAGTAATAGAGTTTTAAGCTTTTCTTTGCCACGATACGATACCGTTTACTTCTTTTCAGGAATATTCTTCAACAGCTCTGTCACAAAATCGTAGAACTTGCCTACGCTTGGGATGTAGCAACGCTCGCTTGGAGTGTGAGGCGAGAGGAGTGTCGGTCCGAACGAAGCCATATCCATCTCAGGATACTTAGGACCGATGATGCCGCATTCGAGTCCTGCATGACAAACGAGAATCTCAGGACGCTTGCCGTACATCTTCTCGTACACATCCGACATCGCAGCTACGAGCGGGCTCTTGGTGTTTGGCAGCCATCCGCTGTATCCGCCCATAAAGTCCACTTTCATGCCTGCCATCGAGAAGCAAGCCTTGAGGCCGTTGCAGAGATAGAGCTTCATGCTGTCCTGACTGCTTCGTGCCAACAGGTCGATTTCGGCCTTGCCTTCAGCGATGTTGATGATGGCTAGGTTGCTCGATGTCTCCACAATCTCAGGGATGGTTGGGATGTTACGCATCACGCCGTTCTGAGCGGCAAGGACTGCGTTGATGAGGTTGGTCTGTACCTCTTCAGGAATTGCCTTTGCAGGGATGTCGCAAGGGGTGGCTGTCAGTTTGATGCCTTCTTTCTCGATGTCTCCGAATTCTTTGCAGAAGGTCTCGACACATTTAGCAACCATCTCCTTGAATTCAGTTTCCTTTGCTTTTGGAACGAGCACTACGGCTTCTCCGTCACGAGGAATCGCGTTACGCATATTGCCTCCGTGCCAGCTGCAGAGGTGAGCCATACCTGTGTTGACTGTTGCGAAGAGCACACGAGCCATCAGCTTGTTTGCATTGGCCCTGCCCTGATTGATTTCCAATCCTGAGTGACCACCCAGCAGTCCTTTGATAGCGATATTGTAGGCTGCCATTCCTTCCGGATTGATGTCCATCTCCTGATATTCCATCGTGCAGACTACGTCAAGTCCACCTGCACATCCGATGGTGATTTCTCCTTCGGTCTCGCTGTCGAGATTCAGGAGGTATTTTCCTTTCAGGGTATCAGGTGCCAGTTCGAACGCACCATACATACCTGTCTCTTCGTCGCGGGTGATGAGTACTTCGAGCGGTCCGTGTTCCAATGTCTTGTCTTCTACGACAGCCATCGCAGCAGCTACACCCATACCGTCGTCGGCTCCGAGGGTGGTGTCTTTGGCACGCAACCAATCGCCGTCGATCCAAGTCTCGATTGGGTCGGTTTCGAAGTTATGGTTGCTCTCCTTGGTCTTCTGAGGTACCATATCCATGTGAGCCTGTAGAATTGCAATCTCGCGGTTCTCATAGCCTGGAGTAGCAGCAACTCGCATCACTACATTGCCTGCGTTGTCGATGAATGCATCGGCTCCGTTCTTCTTGCCGAAGTCAACGAGGAATTCAGCAACTTGTTTCGTGTGTCCTGATGGACGTGGAATCTGTGTCAGCGCATGGAAACATTTCCATACATTCTGTGGTTTTAAGTCTAAGATTGTCATAACGATTTGTTTTTATGTTAAGGTCTACGTATTCCGATAGGATTGAACGGGCGCTTTGGCTGATAGGGCTTGGGTTGCTCATAGGGCTTCTGCATCATGAGGCAGATGGCTGAGAACGTACCCAGTATCGGCAACAGGCCTGTCTGAATGGCGTGAACAATCAGCACGTAAGTCTCTGCATCGGCAGCACATCCCACTCCACAGAGCAGCAGAACAGTCTTGACGGCGAAATGCCACGATCCCATGCCGTTGGGAGTAGGTACAATCACAGCGAAACCTCCTACGACAAATGCCAGCAGAGCTGTCATCACACTCAGCGACGAGGTGAACTCGAAGCAGAAGAACGTGATGTAGAAATGCAGGAAATAGCTTCCCCAGATGCCGAATGTATAGAAAAGATAGAGCGGTTTGTTCTGCACCTTGCTCAGCGAGAAGATACCCGTCTTGATGTCGTTCACGATCTTACGCAACTTGGCAAATATCGTCAGTTTGCGGATGGCATACCACAGGAACAATGCTGTGATAATCACACATGCTGCTGTGACAATATATCCCGTCGTGGTGAATGTCTGGAGCCAACCTGTGAGGCTCGTTCCCGTCTCGTCGAAGAAGCGGATGAACGTCTTGATCTGCAACAGGAAAACGATGAGTGACATCAGCACCAGCAACACCGTATCGACGATACGTTCCGTCACCACTGTTCCCACTGCTTTCGCAAACGAAGTACCGTCATACCGGCTCAGCACGCCACAGCGTACCACCTCGCCCGAACGGGGTATCACCAGGCTGGTCGAGTACGAGATGAAGACCGCGTGGATGCAATTCATCTTCTTGGGATATTCCATCATCGGCTCCAACGTCTGACGCCATCGAAGTCCCCTGAACACCTGAGCTGTGACACCGAACACCATCGAGAAAGCCATCCACCACCAGTTCGTCTCGTTCAGCAATGCCGACTCGATTCGGCTGAAGTCGAACCCTCGGTACATCCAATACAAGATGGCGCCGCCAAGTAGCAGGGATAATAGAATATTCAGTATGTTTGTTAATATTTTACGTGGTTTCATCTAATTATTTGGAATCCTCGTTCCTAAATCATAAATTATCCTTATCTTTGTAGTGCAAATTTATAAATAAAATGTGAATAAGCGACTATGATGTGGGAAGAAAATACAAAAGTGAAGCCAAAAAAGTTTCTTGGGCAACATTTCTTGACCGATTTGTCCGTTGCAAGTCGAATTGCCGACACGGTCGACGCTTGTCCCGATATTCCTGTTCTCGAGGTCGGACCAGGCATGGGTGTGCTCACACAGTTCCTCTTGAAGAAAGACCGTGAACTCAAGGTGGTCGAGATTGACCGTGAGTCTGTTCCTTACCTGCATACCCACTTCCCTGAACTGGGCGACAACATCATCGAGGCCGACTTCCTCAAGATGGACCTCTCGTCCGTGTTCTCCTCACGTCCGTTTGTGCTCACAGGCAACTATCCCTACAACATCAGCAGTCAGATATTCTTCAAGATGCTCGACGCCAAAGAGCTGATACCCTGCTGCACAGGCATGATTCAGAAAGAGGTAGCCGAACGTCTGGCAGCCGCTCCGGGCGGCAAGACCTACGGGGTACTCACCGTACTCATTCAGGCTTGGTACGATGTGGAATACCTGTTCACCGTCCACGAGAATGTGTTCAACCCTCCACCCAAGGTGAAGAGTGCCGTCATCTGCATGAAACGAAATAGCCGGGAGTCGTTAGGGTGCGACGAGAAACTGTTCCGCAGGATTGTCAAGACCGTGTTTACCATGCGTCGAAAGATGATGCGAAACGGCATGAAGCAGATTGTGGGTAAGGATGCGCCTTTGCTTGAGGACCCTATCTTCAACAAACGTCCCGAACAGCTTTCTGTTCAGGACTATATCGATTTAACCAATCAGGTGAGCGACTATCTCTCTGGCCGCCCGTTGTGATGCACCAGGGGTTCCCAGCCGTTCCCTCATCTCTGCATAGTCGGCAAGCAGCTGACTACGCGCCTTTCCACCTCTCAGTATCTTTCTTAACTCGCTTTCCAGCCGTTGGGTGTTCATCTGGTCGCCAATCAGTTCTGTCACAATCTCGCGATTCACAATGAGGTTCACTAGCGAGATGTACTTCACCTTCAGGATCATCCGTTTCAGCGCATTAATCAGTTTTCCGCACACGGTGTAGTAGCACACCACCTGTGGCACATCAAAGAGGGCTGTCTCCAACGTGGCTGTGCCTGAGGTGACCAACGCAGCCTCCGACTGCTGTAACAGGCAATATGTCTGGTCGAACACCAGCTTCACATCCATCCCCTTGGGGATGAACTTCTTGTAATAGTCTTCCTCGATAGTCGATACGCCAGCGATGACAAACTGATAATCAGCAAACTGCTGAGCTGTCTTCATCATGATGCGTAGGTTGTCCTTGATTTCCTGACGGCGGCTGCCTGCCAGGACGGCAATGAGGGGTTTGGCCGACAATCCCAACGACTGACGAAACATCTCACCGGTCTCTGCCCCCTTCTCACTCGCCTTGAACGCCTCTACAGCATCCACACACGGATTGCCCACATAGTGGATAGGGTAGTGATGACCTTCGTAGAATTCCACCTCGAACGGCAGAATTGAGAACAGTTCGTCCACATCCCTCCGTATATTCTTGATGCGATGCTCCTTCCAAGCCCAGATTTTTGGTGATATATAATAATAAATAGGTATGCTGGAATGTTTGCGAATGTATTTTGCGATGTCGAGGTTGAAGCCCGGGTAGTCCACAAGAATCAGCACATCCGGCTTCCACTCCATGATGTCGCGCTTACACGCCTTCATGTTCTTCAAGATGGTGCCCAGGTGCAGCAACACAGGTACGAAACCCATGTAAGCCATCTCCTTGTAGTGCTTCACCAAAGTGCCCCCCACGCTCCTCATCAGGTCGCCGCCATAGAAACGGAATTCAGCCTTACTGTCCTCCGACAGCAACGCCTTCATCAGGTTCGACGCATGCAGGTCACCCGAAGCCTCACCAACTATCAGATAATACTTCACTTTTCAATTATCAATTATCAATTGTCAATTCCTTCAGCTCTTCCATCACCTCATACGCTGTGATGTCCACCTTCGTCGGAGTAATCGTCACATACCCTTCCTTCAGGCCGTTCCAGTCCGAATTGTCGTCAGGCTTGTCCGAACTGGCGAACTCACCCACCAGCCAGTAGTACTGATAGCCTCTTGGGCTCATACGACCCTCCAGCTCCTTCGTCCATTCCCCCTGACCCATTTTGCACACCTTCATGCCCTTGTATTCAGGCACATCCGGAGCGTTCACGTTCAGGCACACCCCCTTGGGCAGTCCTCCCTTCAGTACAAACTCCATCACCTTCCGGATGTAGGGCACCATCGGCGTGAAATCTGTATCCATGCTGTGCGAACAATGCGAGAACCCGATCGAAGGAATCCCCTTCAGGCAACCTTCGATCACCACACCCATCGTACCCGAGTAGTGTACGTTCACCGCCGAATTGTCTCCGTGGTTGATTCCACCCAGCACCAGGTCAGGCTTCCGGTCGCAGAACTCCGATAGACCAATCTTCACACAGTCGCAAGGCAATCCGTTGCAGGCATACACCTTCAGCCCCTGATCCTCCTTCACCATCCGGGTTGTCAGCACCCGTTGGAATGTAACCGAAAGCGAAGCACCCGAACGTCCACCGTCAGGAGCCACCACCACCACGTCGCCATACTCACGAGCTATCGCAGAGAGCACGTTGATGCCCTTCGCCTCGAACCCGTCATCGTTCGAAATCAGAATCAAAGGCCTTTTTCCGTCTTTCATCTTCATATTCATTTCTTCTTTGGCTGCAAAGGTACGAAAAAAATGGAACATTGACCATTGACCATTGAACATTTTAGTAAATAAGTACAAAAAATGTCACAAGAACCTGTGCCTCCTAGCTTTTTAATCATATACGAAAAAAGCATCAACATGTCGTTGATGCTTCTTTGTTGGGATATCGGGACTCGAACCCAAAATAACAGGACCAGAATCTGTTGTGTTGCCAATTACACCATATCCCAATCAAGGATTGCAAGCGTGAAAGATGCCCTCTTTCTCATTTGCGGGTGCAAAGTTAATGCTTTTTTTTGTACCGACCAAATATTATTTGACTTTTTTTACTTATTTGCCTTATAATAGTCGTATGCGGCCTTTAAGTTGGCCTTCACAGCTTTACTGCTCATGGTGGCTCCTGTCAGAGCATCGACCTTCTCGGTTTCGTCGAACTTCTGTCCTACGAACTTAGGCAGGAGTTCGTCGTTGATGCGACGGAAGTACTTTGGGGTCTCTTGGTTGGGAAGGGCCTCGACAGATTCGATCTTGTCTTTCTTTACGGTCACCTTCAGTGGTGTGGGGCTCTTATAGCCTTTTGTATCACACAGGGTGGTGGTGTTGATGATATACACGCCGCCCTTCTCTTTGGTCATCACTGGCTCTTCTTGCTTCTTTTCCTGTGCCAGAGCTGCTGTAGCAATGCTCAGCAGACATAAAATGAATAGCTTTCTCATTGTCGATTTATTTGTTTAGTATGAAATTGTTGCGAGGCAATTTCTGATTTCGGGTGCAAAGTTAGGCATTATTGCGTAAACTGAAAGTAGGAAAAGTCCTATTGTTGCAAGGGAATACCTTATTTATATATAAGGGACCCTCTCCCCGCTCTCCCTTAAAGGGCGAGAACTAAAAAGGGATGTCAAATGTAAACCTTATGGTGAGATAATCGAATATTGTCATTTATTTCCTTTGTTTTGTGGCTGTTTGGTCGGAAAAGCAGAAAAATGCAAGAAAACACGAAAAAAGTTGTAAAATAATTTGGTGGATTCAAAAAAGTGTCCTACCTTTGCAGTGTCTTAGTTTAGTAGTACACTAAAATAGTAAAGAGAAAAGAGAGAAATAACCAGATACAGCTAACTTTAAAACATTGAGAATTATGATTATCGTAGTAACAATCGTCGCATCAGTAGCAACAGTTTGCATGATGATGATAGGGTGAAATAAGAAGACCCCCTCTAACTCCCCCTCTATGGGGAGGAATGGGATAGTAAATGGTAAATGAGTAAATAGTAAAATAAGATTATAAGATTATGTTAAAGATTCAAGATGTAACATTTGGGTATAAGAAGAATGATCCGGTACTTGATCGTTTTTCTTTGGAAATCAACGAAGGTGGTATCTACGGCCTTCTTGGTAAGAACGGTACGGGTAAGAGCACATTGCTTTACTTGATTATGGGTTTGCTGCGTCCGCAGGCTGGTTTGGTCACTTACAATGGTGTGGAGACCATCACACGTACGCCTGATTTGCTGAACGATATGTTTATCGTGCCTGAGGAGTATAACCTTCCTGGTATTTCGCTGCAGAAGTATATCGACGCCATCCAGCCTTTCTATCCTCGCTTTGACGTGAGCATGATGTATCGCTGTCTGGAGAACTTTGAGATGCCTCACGACATCAACCTTGGTGCGCTGAGTATGGGTCAGAAGAAGAAGGTGTATCTGAGTATCGCTCTTGCTGCTCGCACTCACCTGTTGCTGATGGACGAACCTACGAACGGACTTGACATCCCATCGAAGAGTCAGTTCCGCAAAGTGGTGGCTGGCAGTACTGATCCTGACCAGATTGTGATTATCTCTACTCATCAGGTTCGTGATGTGGAGCTGCTGCTCGATCATGTGACGATGATAGAGAAGAACGAGGTATTGCTGAACACGAAGATGGACCAGCTGTTCAAGGACGATGAGGTGATTAACCTCGAAGATGTGTTTAATAAGCTGTTGGAGGAAAGGAAGTAAAAGAGGAGGACCCTCTCCCCGCTCTCCCTTAAAGGGCGAGAGCTAAAACAGTAAATAGTAAATCGTATAATAGTAAATAAGATTATGAGTAATTTCGATACAAAGCGTTTTGCACGCTACGCCAATTTTGATTTGACCATCAATAAGAATTTCTACCGCAATCTTGCACTTGTGCTCTTCTTTACCATCGTGGGTATTGTGGTATTCTCGTTCTTCATGCGCTGGCTTACCTATCAGGTTTCTGCGCCATCATCTATTTACAATGACCTGACGCTTACCTCATTGGTTGTGATAGTTATCATGCAGTTCAGTTTCTATATCGCAGGAGGATGCACGTTGCACCCATTGCGCAACAAGCAGGGACGTATCACGAATCTTACGATGCCTGCTACGAACTTGGAGAAATACACGTGGCACGTGTTGGTTTGTGTGATTGGCGCCCTTGTTGTTTCTGTATTGAGTGTGGCAGTTGCTGACCTTATCAACTATCTGATGACGATTGCCGTATTTAAGAATAGCGAAGGTGTTCAGTCGTTGTTTGTCAGTGTATTTTCCAATACGACAGGGACGGCCATACAAAACTTCACCAATCAGATGCATGCATCGATGAATGGTGTTACCATTACCGACCCGACATACGTCAGCCCTCAGGAAGCGATATTGGGTAGGATTCTGACTGCTTCTTTGTTTGCTACCTGGGCACATATTTTCTGTACCACATCGTTCTATGCTTTCTGTAACTCACTGAAGTATAAGTTCAATATTCCGCTTACTTACATCTTCCTGCAGTTGGTGGGCTTCATTCTGGGCATCCTGATGCTTATCGGCATGATTTGGTTTACATCTAACGTAGAAAGACTGGGTATTGACGATGAAACGATGAGAGCATTCTTGGAGAACTTCCACATCTATCTTTATATCCTGGGTTCAATCTCAATCTTAGCAGGTATAGGCTTCTTTGTATGGGCATATCGCCGCTACACAAAGGCTCAGCTTAGCAATAGGTGGAATAAATAAGGGTTAAAGGTTAAGGGTTAAAGGTTAAAGACCTGAAACCTGAAACTTGAAACCAAAAATTGTAAATGAATAAATAGTAAATATGCCTATGAATTTCAATGGTAAAAAAGCCATCTATCTGCAAATCGCAGACTTGATATGCGACCAGATTCTTCTTGGAGAACTTGAGGAGGAGGGACGTGTGCCATCAGTTCGCGAGACAGCAGCCGAGGTCGAGGTGAACAGCAATACCGTGATGCGTGCCTATGACTGGATGCAAAGTCAGCAGATCATCTATACTAAGCGCGGCTTAGGCTACTTTGTCAGCCCTGGTGCCAAGCAGACCATTCACAACGTCCGCAAGGAAGAGTTTGTGAAGGAGTCGGTACCTGAAATCGTACGCTCTATGCAGACACTGGGCATCACGGTGAGTGAATTAACCAATTATATCAACCAAGCAATCGTATAACAGTATGAAAAGTCAAAGAAACCTCCTATTACAGAATATAAGCAGATGGCTTATTTCTTGCGCATCTATCCTCTTCATCGTAGCTGCATGTATCCCTATGGATCGTCGTCCTGATAGCCATAGTTTAGATTTCCGCGACTCCAAACAATGGGGTGAGGTGGTCGAGTACGACTTGGGTCTGAGTGATTTCTGCAACATTACATCGACAACGAGTGCTGAAATCAAGTTCGTCCAGAACGATACCTTCAAGGTGACGGTGATGGGTAACAAAAAGGCCATCGAAGCTTATACCCTCAAGTTGGTCGATTCTGAAGGTCCTGACGGCGAGATGAACAAGGTACTTATGGTGGAGGCCAATCAGAAGTACACCCATTGGACACCAGCCATTCTGGTTCTTGTGCAGGCTCCTACGCTCTTTGGTGTCAGCCTTACAGGTTCAGGCGAATTTATTATCGAAGACTCTGTGTATATCAACGATTTCCATCTGAATATTACGGGAGCAGGCGATGCTGAGTTGGGCTCTGTCAATGCAGAGAACGTCACGATTGAAATGGATGGAGCAGGCGACCTGAACATGCGTAAACTGAAAGCGAAACGACTGGCAGTTACTGTTAATGGTGCAGGTGATGCTACCTTCAAGAAAGCCAAGCTGAAAAAGGAAGCAAACTTCTACACATACGGAGCAGGTGATATCGATGGTGAGGTCAACGCAGAAAACATTCTGGCCATCTCATTTGGAGCAGGAGGCATCGATCTTGAAGTTGATTGTAAGACCATCACAGCCGTCTCGGGAGGTGCTGGCGACGTAGAAATCGAGGGTACGACCAATGTGCTCCGCAAAACCCGTGCGGCACTCGGAGGCATCAAGACCCGTCATCTGAAAGCTGATGAGGTGTTACCGGCTGAGCTTAAAATAGAGGAAGATACTGTAAAGACAAAGCAGCTGAAGAAATTGAATTGAACCTAAGAATAACTTGTTATGGAAACGAAGAGTAATAAGAAGATGTCGAAATGGACATTTGCAGCTTTGGGTTTGGTGTTGGTTTGTCTGGCGTCATGTTTTGGAGGAGAGAAATGGACTCCTAAATATGAAGAGTGGCCTACCGACAGGATTGAAAGAATTACCAAAGTAAGAATTCCTGAATACAAAGTCACCAAAGCATTTATAGGACCGTCAAGTTTCCTGGGGGATTTTGAAGACAGTCTTTACATTGAATTTGAAACGATGCCATCAGACGAGTTGTTTGAGCAGATTGATTCGCTGATTGCATCAGGAAAAACTGGATGGTATGCAAAGGATAATAACCAATATTCTTACTCAACAAGTTGGGGTAATGGAACGCCTGCTCCCCAAGGTGAAAAGGATGAAGAAGATCGCTTTTTTAAGTTGAACATAACTAAGGGAGAGAAGACAGGGCTAATTGTCTATGGATGGTGGTAAATGATTATGAAAACAAAATTTTTAAGGTTAATACTATTCGCAGTGTCCGTCCTCATGACGGGCGCTGCACCCCTTGCGGCTCAGCAGAAGGGGCAGCAGGTACCTGATGGGGTGTTCTTTAAGATTGAGAAGAAAGGACAGAAGCCTTCTTACGCTTTGGGAACTGTGCATTATGTTCATGGTGAATACATGCATGAGGTACCTGGACTTGACTCTATACTCGGCACCATCACGTGTCTGGCTGCAGAGATGGGGATGGAGGAGATGATTCATCCCGATCAGCAGGCTTCGATAGCAACTCTGATTGCAAAACTGCAGGGATTCGATGCCTCTAAGCTCGAACGTGAGATGCCTGCGATTATAGCAGAATTCATGGATACCACCAAGACAGATGCCTACACTCGCTATCTGACCCCTCAGCAACTCGATTCGTTGGATCTTGTGGCAGCATATTATCAAGTGAACGACCATTTGGCGAGTATGTCGCCTGTCCAAGGCGAGAAAGCCTATCGTTATGCGCTTCCGTTCTTGCTCCCCTCGCTGTGGCAACCACTTACGATGTCGAAAATAGTTCAGTTCTATAAAGATGTTCGTGGCTATACAGGCGAATATAAGCTGTTGGATGTCATGATTGCGACAAAGGTCAACGAAATGAACGAGGCGTACGCTGCTGAGCATCCCGACAGATCGCAACCACGTATCATGAGTGTGGGGCTTGACAGCATCAATGTAATGGGTGCCTTTATTGACAGCCAGGCAGACTTGATCGACTTGATTCTGAATGACTTTAGCACCAAGAATCTCGTACAGTTGATTTATAGGGGAGGGGTGGCACAATATGAACTCAGTAACCGAATGGGTCAGATAGATTCCTTATACAGAAGTGGAAAAGGTTATGAAACGATGGAGTCTACCCGTAGTCTTCCTGAGGCAGAACGACTATATGCCAATGACGTGATTGTCGAAGGACGCAACCGCTATTGGATGACCCAGTTGCCACAGTTGATGAAAGACCGTTCAACGCTTGTCGTCGTAGGTCTTGCACATCTGCTCAATGCCGAGGGTAGCGAAGGCATCCTCTCGATGTTACAGAAACAAGGATACAAGATTACCAAGATTCTCTAAAACGCCATGAAACACATACTAATCTTAATCATGACCATGATGGCACTCACGGCCAATGCTCAGGAGGAGTTGCTGAAACGATTCGGTATTGAGGAAATCACCCCTGAGATGCGAGCGCTCATTTCTGCCGTCTTGAAACACCGCTATGAGGTGAAGGGTAAGGTGATGGGCACAGACGACTACGAGCCGACTCCCTATCCGCTACAAGGTGCGAATATCACACTGACCTGTGTGGCTGACACGACCCAATTCGGAGGAGCAGCTGCTGATCAAGACGGTAATTTTGCAGCCTACATCTTCTGTCGCAACAAGCTGAAGGACTTGCGAGTGAAGGTCAAGATTTCCTATGTGGGAATGGAAACCTATGAGGCTGTCTTCACGCCTACGCCTGGTAAGGACAAGATTGGTGACAAGCTGGTTGTGACGTTCGACTCGATTGTCCTGAAAAGCAATCCTGTGACGACTGCTGAGGCTGAGGTCATTGGCGAGTTGCAGAAGATGTACCAGCGAGGCGATACCACCATCTTCAACGCAGAAGCTTACGAAATGCCCTCAGGTAGCGTGTTGCTCGACCTTGTGCGCCGTCTGCCTGGTCTTCGTTACGAAGGCGGTCAGCTTACCTATATGGGTCAGAGTATCGAGGAAATGCGACTGAATGGTGATACGTTCTTCAAACACGACATCAACGTAGCTTTGCAGAATATGCCTCACGATAAGCTCAAGAGCCTGAAAGTCTATGAGGTGCCTGACGATACTCTTGATGTGAACAGCGACGAGCATTTGGTGATGGATATGCAGACAAAGGCACCCGTCAACAATCTTCAGTTTGCCAATGTTGCAGCAGGTATTACGGAAACACTTAAGAACTTCCGTTTGTCGGCCTCTGGAAATGCCTATGTGAAGGGTGGAGCACAGGTTGGAGTAGATTTCAATACCCGCGATTTGCCTTCTCAAGGTACGCCAACCCTGCGTGATGTCAACACCAATGTGAACTTGTCGTATGAGCGCCGGTTTGGCAAGACGAATGTGGAGGGACGACTGAGTCATGGTTATCATCGCACAGACTCAGAGACGGAAGGGTTCACGCAGATCTTTATGCCAGGTTTCTCGCAACGAACGGTTACCAATTCCACCAGTAGCAGTCGTAGCCACTCTTATGGAGGCAATGCTACACTCTCGGGTTCTGTGGATAGTCTGACACGTTGGAACACAAACCTGTCTCTGTCTGCCAACGATTCCAAAACCCTCAGCGGCTATCAGAATTCGATTACAGATGATGCTGGTAATCCTGTGAGCAGTACCTTGCATTCTTCGCGAACCAATTCGAATGGCAAAAATCTGAATTGGAATGCTGGTCTAAATCGTTATTTGGGTAGCGAGCGGCGTGATGAGATAGGACTTCGTGCCAATATAAGCTATAATCAAAGCAAATCCACGTCGTATGACAATACCCAGTCTACTTTCGATCAAAAAGGTGGTATGGTTCAGAATACGGATTATGTCAGATCAAATCCATCAGATAATTATTCGTTAGGTGGCGAGTTGTTCTATAACCATAACTTTGGCAAGAAGAACAACATACAACTTTCGTACCGATTGGATTACATTCACAACTCGAACGATGAACGCTACCACATTCCGTCTGCGGTTAGTGGCTCTGCTTCTGACTATATGATTATTGATTCACTTTCGTACGACAAACTCAATCATAACCTGATACATCGTCTGTCTGCTACGTTGTTGATTGACAACAACTTGCTGAATATGAGGTTGGGAATGAATGTGTTGCCTACCCGACTTGTGATTGAGAACCGCAGGCTCGACAGACCTAATGAACGTAATACCTACAGCTCTGTCGATGTGGCACCATCGGCTCAGGTGAAGTTCAAGATTGCAGAAGGCGAGAGCACAGTGCAGCTGAAGTATAATGGACGAAGCTCAATGCCGTCAGTCAATTCGCTCTCGGCTACGACCGACTATTCCAATCCCATGAATATCTACACAGGTAACAGTAACCTGAAGAAGTCGTTTGCTCATAACTTGGGTATCGAATTGAAATACAAGGCACTCCTGAGGGCAACTGTGGACTATTCGCGGACAGAGAATCAGGTGACGATGCTGACCCGACTCGACCCAACGACAGGAGCACGCCGCACGATGCCTGAGAATATCAACGGCAATTGGAGTATACGTTCATACCTTTTCCTTACGAAACAAATCGACGAAGTCTCGTTCAATCTGATTGCCCTCCACAATCATAGCAACAATGTGGCTTTCGTGCAGACTGCTACGATGGCTGATGTGGAGAAGAGTGTCACGAAGTGGGACAACTACAACTTTATTTTTATCTCAGGCTACACCAATGCCAACTGGGTTGTTGCAGGAACAGTTCTCTACAACATTGACCACAGAAAGAGTGACTATACAGCGCAAGGATCGAACGGAAAGTCGTTCGGAACACAGGCAAGAGTGGACTATACCAGCACCAATGGTGCATGGCTATTTAGCACAGATTTCAATCTTCAAAAGCGGTTCGACTACGAATTGGCTTCTGCCAACACGACAGATTGCATCTGGTCGCTATCGGCAACTTATAAATTCCTTAAAGGAAAACGAGCCTCAGTTGGTGTGACTTGGAACGATATCCTGAAGCAGAATCGTGGGTTCAATGCCACTGTGACAGACACTCAGTGGAGTGAAACCCGCACACTGGGTAAGACTTCGTATGTCCTCTTCACTTTCGCCTATCGTCTATCCTTGTTTAAATAGCTATCTTTTTTACCCATACTTTATGCGAATGGCTCCCCTTGGTTGTAATGCCTGAGGTGGGGTCATTCGTAAATGTTTTCAGTTCTCGAGATGCGGCAGAACGTTCGAGTCCCGTAGCCAGCACATAGTCGGTGAGGGTCATCTGACCGTTCTTGTCAATCAAGGCTTGGGCGATAGACAGACGTTCTGTTCGGCTGTGTGGGTTCTTCTTGGGCGTTTTCACTTCTGACATCATGCGTTGGAAGTCGGTACTCGCATTCATCTCTTTCAGCAGTTCTGGGTCGGGCTTGAAGTTGATGCCTTTGATGCAGACCTTTCTGTACTTCGTCTTAGGATCTGCTGTGCCATTGATGCTTGCCTGTAGGCGGTTCTCTGAGATTTCCTGTTCGGAGTGAGAACTCATATCGAAACCTAATGAGAGTGAGAATACGCCCAATCCGTCGATTTTGATGCTATGTCCCTCTGTCAGCTTCGACTTCAGCTCCAGCACCAACGTGTCGAGTACACCCTTGATGATACCTTCGCTAAAAGAGCCTGAATATTCGTGTATATGCTTCACAACCGTATTGTAATTCAGCATTGTGTAGTTTTGCATCTTTGGGTATACCACCTTTTTCCCATTCGTCATTTCCTCAGGAAGTTCCTGTAAAATAAATCCTGCCATCTCCGTTCAAGTTTTATTGGTTACTACTATTTTTCTTTCTGTCCTTCGTCTTGTTTTTTTCTTATCCCTAAGGGTAATTTATGTTGCAGCCCCTGCAACTTGTGTTGCACGCCCTGCAACTTGTGTTGCGCGCCCTGCAACATAGATTTTCTCCTTGCAAAGATACATTTTCCTCTTGATATGGCAAAATAAATCGAAAGAAATAGCTAAAAAAATTTGGAAGTAGTGTAAAATAGTTGTAACTTTGCAACCATATTGTTAGTTAACGATGGGTGCAATAAATAGAAATGAAGAATCACATACTCCAAAGGGTCAAAAGGGCGGCAGCAAAAAGTCGTTCTTTAAGGATTTCCTGTTGACGCTTTTGGCCACTACGATTTCCATCGCTCTCACGTTTGGTGTGGCGGCCATCATTGACTACAACAAGAAACAGGCCGACAAGCGCGAAATCGTGATGATGGTGATGTACGACATGTACAACACGCTGCAAGATGTGGCAGAAGCTGATTCCATGATTCATCAGGCGATTGATGCGCAGTTGAAGTTTGCTGAGGACACCACAACGTTCCAGCAGAACAGATTTGCTCTGGCTCTTCTGGCACCAAGACTCAACTATACAGAGACTGTGGAACAAATCTTCTCGTCAAGCATAGAGACCATCGACACGTTGGGTAATGTGCTTTTTGCTGAGAATGTCAGCCAATTCTATCAGACTCGTAAACAATATCGGTCGATGGTTTGTGACTCGTTAGTCGCTGAGTTGACCGACTATGGGGCCACCAATTCTCTGAAGAACACCCTCACATTCTATTATGTGCCCTATGTTGTCATGAGTGGTGGGTTCCAGTTGAATATGCAGCGCTTGTTTGAACAATGCAAGCGGATGATGGAAGTCACCGACGAGCAGTTGGATGCCTATCGCAAGAAGAGGGAGAGTCTGGAAGAGGACAAGTCGCAGAGAGAGGCAGAGGATGCCCTTTTTCATGAAGCAACGGAAACAAACAGAAAGCTGATAGAAGCAGTAAAGAAACTGAATTTAGATTAACATTAACAATAAACAAAAAGCAATTATGAAA
>CAMYYX010000028.1 GCA_947303695.1 uncultured Prevotellaceae bacterium
GTGGCGATAATGAGGTGCTCAGGTGCATAGTCGTTGATGAGGCCGATTGCCTCGTACATCGTGTCCACATGAATCATCTTGCTATAGGTGAGCGACACAGCGGCTATCTCCTTTCTTGGGAGCAAGTCCAACTGACGTTTCACCTCTTTGTCCACCGCTTCCAGCATCGACTGGCTGGTAGTCACCAATACTGCTTGCGAATCCAGTCCGTGTTCGGCTTGTGAGAGGAAGTCGGCTGCTACAAAAGCCGGATTGGCAGTTTCGTCTGCGATGATTGCCACCTCACTTGGTCCAGCCGGCATATCAATAGCTACATCGTGCAGACTCACCATCTGCTTGGCTGCCATCACGTATTGATTACCCGGGCCGAATATCTTGTACACCTTCGGCACCGATTCCGTTCCATAGGCCATTGCGCCGATTGCCTGCACGCCACCTATTTTATATATAGTATCTACACCTGCAATCTTGGCTGCGACGAGAATAGCTGGGTGGAGTTTGCCTTCGCGGTTTGGCGGAGAGCACAACACGATTTCCTTACATCCGGCAATCTTGGCGGGAGTAGCCAACATCAATACGGTTGAGAACAAGGGAGCTGTTCCTCCAGGGATGTACAGCCCTACCCTCTCTATCGCCACCGCTTTCTGCCAACAGGTCACACCCGGCTGGGTCACCACCTTCTTGCCCACGAATCGCTGAGCCTCGTGGAAGGTCTTAATGTTCTGGTGCGCCATCTGGAGGGCTGCTTTCAGTTCTGCACTCACCAGCGTCTCTGCCTCACGGATTTCCTCGTCAGTTACCTTGAGTGTCGTCAGGGCTACCTTGTCGAACTTCAGCTCGTATTCCTTCACAGCAGCATCACCTCGCTGACGGATGTCGTCGAGTACACCTCCTACGATGCTGTTCAGCTCGTTTGCTTCCTTATGTGGTCTCTCTATCTTCATTTACAATCGAAGTTTCTCCATTTAGAATCTCACATACAACTCTGTCCACACTTCGTTGTAGTTACGGTCGGCAGCTGTGCGATCGTGAACATGATTGAACTGAACTTGGAACTGGAGGTTCTTGTGAAGTTGGAAGTTAGGGATGATGGCATACATCGTGCGATTGGTTTCCCAGTTACCTTGGTCACGATAGGCATCGTATTTGGCATACACCTTCAACCAGTCTGTACAAGGAACTCCCACTGTGGCATACCAACCGTCGGCACGTCCTGTACCCGAGAAGGTGTTGGTAGTTGCGTTGTATTCTGCAATCTTATGTCCCTGTGAGTGAGCATACTCAGCACGTGCACTCCATCCTTTGTTTTCGTATTTCACCGATGCTGCCCAACGGTTGCGGTCCACCGTAACTCCGTTTGATGTGTAGTCGCCTGTCCAACCGAACAAACCGATGAAGAGACCCTTGATGGGTTGTACCTGAATGGTTCCAATGAAGTCACGCTTCTTGTTCGCATCACTTGTGTTGATGCCCTGACCGTTCATCATCTGCAACTGATAGTGCAGGTAGCGATGTCCGTCGCGCTTGTCGGGGAAGAGGTCACCCTGAAGCTGCAGACCCTGATCGCGACCACCTGCAGCAGCAGGCTCACCATTGCGGTCACCCATACCGGCCAGCTTCTTCGTAATCTGTGAATAATCGCCGAATCCTACGTCGAATGGGTTGTAAGGGTTCTCAAAGGTGAACGCACGCTTGTACTGACCCACCTTCACAGACAACTCCGTCCAAGGTGTCCACTCCAGGAAGTAGTCCTTCATGTGAAACGAATTATTGTTCACCTGCACCTGCACACGGTATTTGAAGTTCCCTAAAATGGTACCGTCAACATAAGCACGGATGAGTCGCTGGCTGAATGCATCGCCGCCATGTTTTCCCCCCTCATCACTATAGGTGTACTTACCGATGAAATAAGCACCAACCTTTGGAGGAGTTACAAAAGTCGTCAGATTGCGTCCGTATGGGAATGGGAGGAACGGATCTGCCGACTGGCTGTTGAATGCCTTCTCAATCGAACGGTTAACGTAAGCCGTCACGAAACCTTCGCCAGGAGTACCGGCAGGTTCGAATTCACTTTGCATTTCGTTGTTACCAACTGTCTCGTTCGTAACACTTACGGGAGTCACATCCACTTCCTCGTTTACTACAGGAACATCGTCCTCCGCCATCATCGACAACTGTGTCATACCGGCCACACAGGCCATCATTAAAATTCTTTTTTTCATATTTTATCTATTATCACATTAGACCCTCTCCTGTCCCCCTTAAAGGGGGATAATATAAAGTCTTCCTTTAAGGAGGATTTAGAAGGTCCTTGGTCTTCTACAATATCATCTTCTCAATCGGCAAAACAAGGATACCCTCAGCACCCAGACGTTTCAGCTGACCGATAATCTCCCAGAAACGTTTCTCGTCGAGTACCGTGTGGATGCTGCTCCACCCTTCCGTTGCAAGCGGCATCACAGTCGGGCTCTTGATACCCGGCAACACCTCGATTATTTCCTTCACACGATCGGTCGGAGCGTTCATCAGCACATACTTCTTGTCCTCAGCAGCACGTACAGCCTCGAAGCGGAACAGCAGTTCCTTCAGTATTTCCTGCTTGTCCGCATCCATGTGCTTGTTGCCGATGAGCAGAGCCTCGCTCTTCATCACCACTTCCACCTCGCGCAGGTTGTTGCTCACAAGGGTCGAACCGCTGCTCACGATGTCGAATATACCGTCAGCCAATCCGATGCCCGGAGCAATCTCCACCGAACCCTGAATCACGTGCACGTCGAGCTTGATGCCATGCGACTTCATGTAGTCCTTCAGGATCTTCGGATAACTCGTCGCAATCTTCTTACCATTGAACCACTGCAGACCCGTATAGTTCTCGTGCTTCGGGATGGCGAGCGACAGACGGCACTTGCTGAAGCCCAGACGCTTGATGATGTCGGCATCCACATCACGTTCCACAAACTCGTTCTCACCCACGATACCGATGTCGGCCACACCGTCGGCTACTGTCTGAGGGATGTCATCATCTCTCAGGTACAATACCTCCAACGGGAAGTTCGATGCTTCCACCAGCAACGTTCGTTTCACACTCGATATCTTGATACCTGCCTCCTGCAGGATGTTCATCGTCTCCTCATAGAGACGACCTTTCGACTGTATCGCAATTCTAATCATCTTCAATCATTTTCTTTTTGCGAGTGCAAAGTTACAAAAAGTTTAGCGGTTAGAGGTTAGAGGTTAGAGATTTTTCATTTTTCATTATATAATTTTTTCATTATTCCTCATTTTTCTTACATTTTACATTTAACATTTTACATCTTTTTACTATCTTTGCTGCTGGGAAAAATAAACTAGATGTAATAACATTATGAAAAATAGCTATTTATTCATCACAGCCCTGCTGATGTTATCAGCATGTGGCAACAATCAGCAGAAACAAGAACAGACAGATACAACCAACACAACCATGGTGGTATCAACCGCCAGTGAGACACAACCAGCCACCCCCGACTACCGCTTCGAATACCAACTTGTGAAAGGCGACGACGGCGACTACCAAAGCATCATCGTCAAAGGCTATGAAGACCAGAAATGCACGTTCCAGTGCAGTCACGACCTTGTAGCATCCGTCAGCGAAGAATCGGCAGCCGACACCCAATGGATCATCGACACCGAAGACATCAACTTCGACGGTCAGCCCGACCTACAGATCTTCCTCTGGCACACCGCAGTAGGACAAGTCATCAAATCCTATGCCGCCTACACCATCACCCCCCAACATCAGATAGAAGAAGTGAAACAATGGGCCGACCTCTGCAATCCCGAGATTCATCCCGACACCCGCACCATCACCGCCAACTATCGCAGCGACATCAACGAACGCACCTACGACACCTACCAATGGACTCCAGACAACACCCTCGAACTCATCGATACCCGTACCGAACCATTATTTGAGGAGGAATAACCCAGCATTATTTCCCTATAACGCAGGGTTATCCAACGATAAGGATGGGTTATCGTAAGAAATGTTTTGTGGTTTACAAGAAAAGTTGTAACTTTGCAGCAAAATAAAGGTAAACATAAATAATATACAATTTTAATTCATTCAACAAATAAGAAGATGAAAAGATTAAGGTTTCAATGGGTGTTTGTCGCCATCATGTGTTTCAGCTGTATGAGCGTGATGACATCGTGCAACAAGGACGATGACAAACAGGACGTTCCGCAGCCGAAGGAGTATTTCACGTTATGGAACAAATGTGAGGCGCTCACTACCCTGCAGGACTATGTGAAGGACGTGACGAACCCGAAGTCTCCTAACTTTATCAAGGTGGAGGACCGTATCGCTACGTTCGACATGGACGGCACGTTCGTCGGCGAATTGTATCCGACTTATTTCGAGTATAACATGCTGGAGTATCGTGCCTTGGACGACCCTTCGTACAGGGATATCGCTCCTGAGGATGTGAAGGAGACGGCTCAGGACATCAGGGATTTCGTCAGAAACGGCAAGAAACTGCCTGAACACTTCGACATGAAGCATGCTTATGCTGCAGCTAAGGCGTATGCTGGTATGACGCTCAAGGAGTTCGACACTTACGTGAAGACGTATGCTGCCACTCCGGCTAACGGATTCAGTGGAATGACTTACGGCGAGAGCTTCTACAAGCCCATGCTGGAGGTGTTCGACTATCTGAAGGACAACGGCTTCACTTATTATGTGGTGTCGGGTTCGGACCGTTTCATCTGCCGCTCATTGGTAGAGTCGATCGGCATTGAGCCTAACAGGGTGATCGGTATGGACGTGTGCCTCAGCTCGAACAAGCAGGGCGAGAATGTAGGTGTCGATTACACCATGGGTAAGGAGGAGTATCTGGTGCGTACGGACAGCCTCATCATCAAGAACCTAAAGACGAACAAGGTGCGCCAGATCAGTCAGGAGATTGGAAAGGTGCCTGTGCTTTCGTTCGGCAACAGCAGCGGCGACCAGGCTATGCACAACTACTGCCTGAGCAACACGAAATACCGCACAGCCACATTCATGCTTGTAGCTGACGACGACCAGCGCGACCACGCGAACCTGGAAGAGGGTGCCAAACGTGAGGCGAAATGGCGCGAGGCTGGCTACACCGTCATCTCGATGAAGAACGACTTCAAGACCATCTACGGTTACGGCGTAGAAAAAACAAACTTCACATTCTAAAAAAAACAGAAAGAAAAGAGGATGAGCTCAGTTCATCCTCTTTTTTTGTTTTTATGCTTCTTCTTTATTTTCTTCTTCTTTCACTTCGAAATCTGTGATTCCTGCTTTGACCAAGATGTTGTACCATGCGATGACTTTGCGCATATCGCTGACACGCACGCGTTCGGTATCGTAGTTTGGCAGGGCCTTGGCAAAGAAGGCGATGATGTCGTCGTTGTCGGCTTTCTTGTGGTTGATATCCACTTCCTTGCCCTCATAGAGTTTCTTGATGGAGTCGAACACGTTGATGAGGGGTGTGTCTTCCCCGTCGTCGGTATAGATGGAGATTTCTGATACTGCAACCACACGATCGCTGGCGTATGCCGGCATACGTTTCTTTGTGTCGTCGAGCGACTCTACAATGAGCATGTTCTTACCTCGGCTGACCAATCGATAGAGTCCTGGCTTGCCCGAAATGGCTAATACTTCTTTTATCATATCTGTATGTTTTGTAATTGTTTGAGTATATTATTGTTTCCGTTGTTGATGATGCAATAATCGGACAGTTTCATCTTCACTGCCTCGGGCATCTGTGCCTTGATACGGGCATAGGCCTCGTTGCGGGTGATTTTGTCGCGATGGATGATGCGCTTGATGCGAACATCGTCGGCAGCAAACACATAGAGCACTTTATCGACAGCATCGGCCATTCCCGACTCGAACAAGATAGCGCTCTCCATGAACACGACTTCGGAGTCCTGAAAATTGCACCACATCTCAAAATCCGAACGAACCTTCGGATGGACAAGTGCGCCTATCTTCTCCTGATTTTCCTTGTTTGCGTAAAGGAAGTTTGCCAACACTGGTTTGTTGAGGTTGCCATCTTCCAGATAGGCGTCCTCGCCAACGAGTTTGATGAGTTCGGCCTTGATGTTCTCATCTTCTTTCATAATAATCTTAGCCCGATCGTCGCAGCTATAAACTGGAAAACCTTTCTTCTTCAGAAAGTTTGCCACATAGGTTTTTCCACTACCTATTCCTCCTGTAATTCCTATTTTCATAATCAATCTTCTTGTTCTATTACGTAGTCTACTAATTCTGGAGTTACCTTCAAATTTGAAATACCTTTGGGTGATTCTCGGATAATCAACTTACATTTTCTGTCTTGAGTCTTAATGGTATTATAATCGACAACGATGACAAAATCGTCTTCTGTTATATTGTTAAACATGGTTGCGCTAACGCGGAATGTGACATCGGCCATCAGCGGAAACGTCCTGAGTATTCGGTTGTGCGGAATGTTCTCACAATAGATGGGCACCTTCACGGTCTTGGCGGTAAAGAGGTCGACACAGGCTTTAACGCTCACGGTATCGGGTATCATCTTCACTCCCTTGATTTTGTTCAGGGGCAAGTGAATCTGGAGCGTATCTTCGACATTATTCACAATGTATGGCTCGGTATAGACCACCTTGATGGTATCGTAGATGGACGGTGGAGCGTAGATGTCGACATACTTGGGCTGCAACTCGATTCCGCAGAGCATATACTCGTCGGATGTGCGAATCTTTCCTTGGAACACGATGGGTATCTGCTTATGCTCTCCCATGGAATAATAGAGATCGACCGTAGCCGGATTCACCGTCTGAGGCGTCACTCCCTTGGGTAGTTCCTTGGTCAGCGCTTTCTTCCACACATAGTTGTCGATGGTCAATGTACCTCCCATCTTTGGTAGGTCGTTGTAATCGACATTCAACACTTTATGTTGTTTGTTCATGACATACTGCAGAATGGTGAACCCACGACCTGACACAGCCACCGCAATTGTCGAAGGCACTTCGGATGTGAATATCAGGTTCTTCGGAACATTAACGATTTTCAGTTCGTATTCCAGATTAACGGTGGTATGATCCTTGAAGGTTTGCGACAGCCAGAAGGCTACGGCAACAATCAGGAACAAGAGAAACACCATAATCTCCCTGTTTACCGTCACAAAGCGGATACGCTGAAACAAGGAACGAATGTAGGCAACACTCCTTTTCTTTAATATGGTGAAACCTGACTCCATCGGGGAACATCATTACGCAGGTCAGGACGTCGTTTACTTCTGTACAGCCTGATTTGTGTCAGCAAACACGTAGTTGCGATCTACCTGAATCGTTACGCCTTTTGCGATTTCAATGGTAACGTAGGATTCTCCTTCGTTAAGGTCCTTGATAGTTCCATAAATACCACCATTGGTCACAACGCGAGTACCGACAGTAAGGTTGTTACGGAAGTTCTGAATCTCCTTCTGGCGTTTCTGCTGAGGACGAATCATAAAGAAATACATAATTGCAAACAATGCAACCAGCATTATAATCATCGTAGGGTCAAAGCCTCCAAGTCCTTTTTTCCCTGCTTCTGCTGCACCTTCAGCAGCTTGTAATAGTTGAAACATCATAATTGTTTTTTAGTTAAAGGTTAATGACTCTTTATTTCTTAATTAACTTGTGGTCTTTTATCAGTCGTTTCGAGATCGTGTCGAGAATACCGTTAATATAGATGTGGCTCTTCGGCGTACTGTAGCACTTAGCAAGTTCGACATACTCGTTGATGGACACGATGATAGGAATCTCGGGGAAACTCAGTATCTCGGCTAAAGCCATCTGCATGATGATGACATCCATGTATGCCAAGCGGTTAAACTCCCAGTTCTTTACGGCCTTGCTAATAAGCAACTGGTAATACTGGCAATTCTCAATAGCCTTCCGAATCAGCGTCACAGCAAACTCACGGTCCTCATAATCGCGGAACTCAGGAAGTAATTCCTGATCGGCACCATTTGCCTCATCGAAACGCTTGATTGTCTTCAACACGAAGGTGTCGACAGTCTCTTTATCATCATTCCAATAGATACACTTATCTTCCAGATTGTCCTCAACCGCTTCCGACTTCATGATGATGTTCTTGTAGATCTTACGCCACAACTCTCGGTCGTCGGCATAAGTAACTTCGGGCATCATCATATACTCGGCATAGAATTCAGACTCTGTGATGGCAGCATAGAGCTTCTTTAACAACTCACGGTCTTCGACCCATCCAAGAGTTTTTGTCTGATCGACGAATTTCATCAGTTGCTTGTTGTCTGACAACTGAGCCGCAAACCGATTCTCCAAGAACCGATGACTAATGACAGTATCGACATGAGCCACCTTATTGCGTTCTTCCTGGTCATTGATTATTTCGTCAGCCATCCGCGTAATATCGACCATCAACAACAAAAGCAGATTGTACAACTCATAAGCTTTGGAAAGACTATCCAATAAGGTCTTCTCTGCAGTGTCTGCATGACTTCCTCCATTTTGGTAATACGCGTAAAGAAGTTGAAGTATCTTAATTCGAATTAATGTACGATTTATCATAACAAAAAACTCTTTTTTTGATTTCGCAGTGCAAAATTATAAAAAATATCTCAATTTTCTTGCATATCTCAAAAAAAAAGAACAAATTTGCAGTTGTTTTTAATGTTGAACTCAGAAAACTTAAGAGGATGATGACGAATGCAGACAAAGAACTGGTCTTCTCAGAGAGTGTAAAGGCTGGTAAAAGAATTTATTATTTCGACGTGAAACAGAGTCGTAATGGTGACAAATACGTGGCCATTACAGAGAGCAAGAAAATCGTATCAGGACCAGAAGACAATCCGCAGATCAGTTACGAGAAACACAAGGTGTTCCTTTATAAGGAAGACTTTGAGAAGGTTACAAATGCGCTCAACAAAGCAATCGACGTAGCAACCAACGGAGTTCCTCCAACGGAAGAGACAGAAACTGCTGATGAGGCTGAACCCGTAGAACCTGTCGACACAAACATAGACATTCAGTTCTAATATCGCGGTTTGCACTGACCCGTTTGGGACGAAGGCACATATTCCAACATATAGTGTCTAAAGATGTTGTGTGAGCTATCATACATAAGATAAGAATCCCGAAAAACAAAAAAGATACAGCGAACTGTATCTTTTTTAGTGAGGTCGGTACCCGATTCGAACGGGTGTAGACGGTTTTGCAGACCGTTGACTAAGCCTCTCATCCAACCGACCGTTTTCGTTTAGCGGGTGCAAAGTTAGGAAAAACTTTTTATTTGACAAGTCTTTATTTAAAATAATTTCATAAAAACGCAAAAAAATCTTCTCACATGGCATATCTTTCTGCTATTTTCGACAAAATAAACAAGTATTGCCGACAAAACGGACTTCTGGAATCAGGGAAGAAGGTATTGGTAGCTGTCAGCGGAGGAGCCGATTCTGTGTTCCTACTTAGATACCTGATGGCAGAGGGTTATGAGGTGGAAGTAGCACATTGCAATTTTCATCTTCGTGGCGAAGAAAGCAGTCGCGATGAACAATTCGTGCGTGAGCTATGTGAGACATGTCATATTCCCCTTCATATCAAGCATTTCAACACTCTCGACTATGCTCAGGCGAATGGTGTGAGCATAGAGATGGCAGCTCGTACGTTGCGCTACGAATGGTTCGGACAGTTACTCCAAGAGATTGATTCCGACACCCTTGCTGTGGCACATCATCGCGACGATAACATCGAAAGCATGCTACTGAACCTGGTAAGGGGAACAGGCATCAAGGGGCTGCGTGGTATGCAACCACGAAATGGACACATCGTCCGACCTCTACTCTGCATCAGCCGTTCGGACATCATCACAGGCTTGAACGAGATGCAGCAATCTTATGTAGATGACAGCACGAATTTCGAGAATCTGTTCAGCCGCAATAAAATCCGCCTTGATGTGATGCCGTTACTGAGAAGTATCAATGCAGGAGCAGACCACAACATAGCTACCGTCATCGAAAACATCAACGAAACATTTAAGGTATATGACGAGAGCACCCGCCATAGCATCCATCAGTGTACCGAACAACACGACAATACCTTATATATAAATAAGGAGTGTCTGCAATCATGCGCCTCTCCCCTATCCATTCTCCACGAAATCCTTGCCCCTTGCGGCTTTAACAGAAGTCAGATTCTAGGAATCACACAATGCGAGTCGTCGGGTAAGCAGTTCTGCTCGCCTACCCATAAGTTGGTCATTGATCGCCAACAGCTTATTGTCTCGCCAATTACAGAAGAAGCCGACATTGTCGACATTCCTCTCGAAGCCTACCCGGGCATTAATGTTTCTACAGTTGAAGCCAACTGCTGTACCATCCTACCTCAGAACAACTATGCTTATTTCGATGCTGAAAAAGTAAAAGGACAGTTAGTGGTTCGTCTGACAAAGACAGGGGATAAGCTCCGTCCGTTTGGGATGAAAGGCAGCAAACTGGTAAGTGATCTGCTGACCGATCTGAAAATCAACATTCTTGAGAAAAAGCGTCAGTTAGTGGTTTGTGATGACGAACGCATCTTGTGGGTTGTAGGACGTAGGGCCTCAGACGAATGCAAAGTGACCTCCAGTACCACAAAGGTCATTTGCTGTGAGCTTCTATCTATCTGAGATTCAGACGATCATAATTACACATAAGAAGGTCGCCATCATCACTTCTTAAGTGCATCCCGTTTCCCTGGCAATACTTGAAAGCCTTGCAATGTGTACAGATTCCTGTTTGCATCCATTTACGTTTACGGAATACATCAAAACAAGTATTCCATATTTCCATGAATTCATCGCCTTCATAGATATTTCCCTGGGAATATTTATGACTGACATTCGGACAACCGGTAATATCACCATTGATCAACACACTACCTGTCGACACGCCTGCATGACACATATAGAAGTCGTCGCGCACCTGACGTTCGTATTGTCCCAAGAAGCCTTCACAACCGTAATAAGTATCAATCACCCCTTCTTTTCGCACCTTCTTGATGAACTCCATGAGTTCTCGCAATTGGTAACTGTCGAGCATCAAGTCTTTATTATTCGCAGCCTTTCCTTTCGGATAAGCTGTATAGAGTCGCCAATGCTTCACGCCCAGCTGCCGTAGCAAAGCATATAACTCGTTCAGGTAGTCGAAATTACGCTGGTGAACACATGTCGAGACTTTACATACAAGCCCCTTCTCTTCGCATACCATCCGTATGGCTTCCTGTGTGTGAGCAAAGCATTCCTTATCGCCACACAACCAGTTGTGCTCATATTCTGGTCCATCAAGACGAATCATCACATGGTGCAAGCCTGCAGCCATCAGATTCGTTAGCAGCTCTCGTGAGAGTAACTTTCCGTTCGTATTGATACCCCACGGGAATCCGTGTGAATAGATTTGTCGCCCACACTCTACCAAATCCTTACGCAAAAGCGGCTCACCACCTGTCAGAATCACAGTCACAGAGAGTGGATTCTCTGTCTTTGCAACATTCTCAAGTACCTGAACGAAGTCGTCAATCGGCATATCCGACAAGTCGGGCAACATGCGGCAATACGTACCACAATGTAAACAATTGAGGTTACACCGCGATGTACACTCCCAATACAGACGAGTAAGTTTATGTTCCTTCACCTTCGTCCGTTGTTGTGGTAGGTTGTGCATCAATGCCAGATGCTTCTTGAGCGACACGCCTTTCATACGTATTATGGTTTCTGTTTCCGCTGTTGTTTCTTCTGCATCTGCTTCCACTGAGCCTTTGCATATTCCTGCATATCAACCACCTCATCTTTCTCGTCCACAATTTCGAAGCCCAGCATCGTCTCAATCACATCCTCAAGGGTTACGATACCACGAAGGCTACCATATTCGTCGATGATGATAGATATATGCTCTTTCTTCTCCAACAGTTTCTCCCAGATGTTAGCAACAGGTTCGTCTTCTGAGAAGGACAGAATAGGACGCGCCAGTTTCTTCAAGTGAATATTGAACTTGTCCTCTGCCAATCGTTCCAGAATGTCTTTCCTAAGTACATAACCTGTGATGTAGTCACTATTATCATCGTCGTAGATAGGAATACGTGAGTAGGTCGAAAGTTCCTCATCCTCATAGAACTCCTTGAGAGTCATCGAGCTATCAGCCATCGAGACCACCACACTGGGCGTCATGATTTCGTGGGCGGTAATCTCATCAAGTTTCAGCAGGTTCTGAATCATCTTGTTTTCTTTCTTCTCCAACACACCTTCTTCAGCACCTACGGTCACCATTGCTGACACCTCTTCGCGGCTTACCACTTGCTGGTTTGCATTGTGCGAAATGAGGTGCGTGATACGTTCCAGACACCACACAAGAGGGAATGTGAAGAACACCAGTACACGTATAATCTTCGATGCAGGCAAAGCCAACTTACGCCAGTAAGTCGAACCAATTGTTTTCGGAATGATTTCCGAACAAATCAAGATGAGTAAGGTGAAAGCACCCGATACGATACCTATCACCGTATCATGCGGATAATTCATCTGCTGTGCCATCTGCATAGCTTCAGAACCCACTAACGAAGCACCTACAGTATTTGCTATCGTGTTCAGCACCAGAATGGCAGATATCGGGCGGTCTATTTCCAATTTATATTTCTTCAACAACGCAGCACCCTTGGCTTCTTGGGTCTCCAGCGATGAAATGTACGACATCGGAGTTGACATCAATGTTGCTTCAAGTATAGAACACAAGCCCGAAATGAGCAGTGCGGCAACCATGTAAATAATCATCAACTCCATATTGCCTCCCTTCTGTCTATCAGACAATATGTATAATCACTCTTTGTATAATCACTCTTGCGCCTAGGCGCCGGATAGCCATCTGAATCAGTATTCATGTATATATTTATAACTTAATTTTCAACTAGATTTTCTCTCCATATGCCAAGTCACCTGCGTCACCCAATCCAGGCACGATGTATGCATGCTCATTCAAAACTGGATCAATAGCAGCACACCACAGCGTCACGTTCGTATAGTGGGAAAAGGCTTTCTTGATATAATCCACACCTTTCTTCGATGCGATGACGCAACACAGATGTACCTCAGCAGGAATGCCTTTCGTACAAAAAGCTTCGTAGCCAAGTTCCATACTGCCACCAGTAGCCAGCATAGGATCAGCAATAATCAGCGTTTTGCCATTCAGATCGGGCGAAGCGATATATTCGATTCTGATACCCACATCCTCACATTCCTTATCTTTATAATAACGGTAAGCTGATACGAATGCGTTGTCTGCCCTGTCGAACACTTCCAACATACCCTGATGGAAAGGCAGACCAGCGCGGAATATCGTACCGAGCACAATCTGATTATCGAACGTAGTTACGGAAGCCACTCCCAGCGGAGTCTGGACTTGCTTCTCCGAGTAGGACAGACAACGGCTCACTTCGTAAGCCATCACATGTCCTATACGGACCAAATTGTTCCTGAACTTCCCCCTATCGCCCTGCACCTTTACATCACGCAGTTCGGCCATATATTGGTTCAGCACAGTGTTCTTTTCCGATAAATTAACTACTTTCATCTCAGATTCTTTCTTTTTCAATTTGCAAAGATACAACTTTTTTCTCACAAACTACAATATAAACAAAAAAAATGACAGATTATAGGTAGTAATTGGCGAATTCTTTGTATCTTCGCACAAAATTTCAATAAGGTGAAGAATCAAAGATATAAAAAGTATAAGTTCTATATCGTGTTCGCTGCTTTAGTGGCTCTGCTGGCAGGTATCAGTCGCCTATGGGGACTGAGTCCACTGAAGGAAGTGCAGGAAGAGCAGAGTAACCAGATCGTAGAGAATGAGCAATCTGATCAGATTACTCAGAACAATCAGAACAATCAGATTGCCCAAAGTTCTCAGAATACTCAAAATGATCAGAATACTACGAGTTCTCTGATCCTTCCAAACGAAGATTCGCTTATTGTTGACTCGACACCAGCATTGTTTTATTCTCCCAAGGTGTGGAGTTATCCTGAGTGTTTCAACGACAGTAACGCCACACAACTTATCGCAGCTGAGCGGAATGGAATCAGTCCGACGGATACACGTGAACGCGTGATGGAACTGGTGGCAGACGGGCAGTTGACCTGCATCTCACCCTCTCCTTATTATATTGTTGAAGACCTCACGCATTCCATGCCGTATTTAGTGCCCAAAGCTCAGATGCTGTTAAACACTATCGGTATCAACTTTGTCGATTCGCTACAATCGAAAGGCTATCCGCTCCACTTGCCTATCGTAACCTCTGTGCTGCGTACTGCCCACGACGTACAGAACCTGCAGCAAGGCAACGTCAACTCGGTAACCAACTCATGCCACTGCTACGGAACGACCATCGACATTACCTACAACCGCTTCGCACCAATCACAGGAACGGACCTCACCCGATACGATGACAACCTAAAGAAAGTGCTTGCAGAAGTGTTGTTCGATTTGAAAGCCCAAGAGCTATGCTACGTGAAATACGAAAAACTTCAAGCTTGCTTCCACCTAACAGTGAGATGATTATGCGCTACTTCATTTATTTATCATACGACGGGACAAACTACCACGGATGGCAGGTTCAGCCCAATGCGAACAGCATTCAGGCAGAACTGATGCGTGGCCTCTCCACCCTATTGCGCCAAGACATTGAAGTTGTTGGGGCTGGACGTACCGACACAGGAGTGAACGCAAGCATGATGGTGGCACACTTCGATATAGAAGCAACTCTCTCCAAAGCAGACCTTTTCGAACTTTCCCGAAGACTTAATCGCTTGCTGCCTCCCGATATTGCCATCCATAAGATTGTACCAGTCAAGGAAGATGCACATGCTCGTTTCAGTGCTACCGCCCGTACCTATCAGTATCATGTCTGCAATACGAAAGACCCGTTCAATCGTCACTACACCTATCGCTGTCCGTTTGAACTTGATTATGAAAAGATGAACGAGGCTGCCGCACGTCTGTTCGACTATACCGACTTCACCAGTTTCTCGAAACTGCATACCGACACCAAGACCAACAATTGCAAAATCATGTACGCACGATGGGAGAATGGCATTTTTACCATCAAAGCCGACCGCTTCCTGCGCAATATGGTACGTGCGATCGTTGGTACCCTGATGGAAGTAGGACGCGGAGCCATCACGATTGACGACTTCTGCAGAATTATCGAAAAGAAAGACCGTTGTGCTGCAGGTAGCAGTATGCTAGGCAATGCGCTGTTCCTCACAAATATAGAATATCCAGAAGACATATTCCAGATTGAAGATTGAATATGACACGATGCTGGTTACATATTACCCTTTTGTCGCTGTGGTTCTTCTCTTCAGCCCTTCACGCCGTACCCACCTTACCCGACAGCCTGTTCAGTAAGGAATTGCCGGCACAGGAGAAAGTGTACTTGCATCTCGACAACAACTGCTACTTCGCAGGCGATACTATCTGGTACAAAGCATACGTCATTTCAGCTGACACCTACGCACCTAAACCCGTAAGCCGCATCCTCTATATCGAGTTGCTCGACGAACAAGGCTATCTGGTGGAACGCCAAAAGCTTGTGGTCGACGAGCAAGGCAACGCTCATGGTCAGTTCGCACTGAAAGACAATGCTTTCGCTGGCTATTATGAAATCCGAGCCTATACGAAATGGATGCTCAACTATGCTTACATCCCTGAGCAAATCCTCTCCGATTACATAAACGATCATCTGCTAGGCGGCGAAGAAGACATTCAAAAACAAAACCGCAACTATTGGGGATTATTCTCACGCGTATTCCCCGTCTATCAGAAACCGGTAGTCGATGCAGCCTGGCAAACTAAGAATATGCCTCTGAAAGTCACTGTTGGCGACTATGAGCGCCACTATCTCGAGCCCAAACTCAATGCACATTTCTACCCGGAAAGCGGACATATTGTTGCTAGGCACACTACTCGCATCGGATGGGAGACCGTCAACGAACAGAAACAGCGAATCGATGTGGAAGGTGTGCTGATGAAGAACGACTCCATCATTGCTGCCCTTCCTCCAAGCCGCATGGGACGAGGCATCCTGGAATATGTGTTTGAAGATTCATGCCGCTATAAAGTGCGCATGATTCTCAACGGGATACACTACGATTTCGACCTGCCGGAGGTGGAGCATGAAGGCGTCAGCATGCGGGTAGAGATGGACGATGAAGCGGTTGAGATTAGTACCGAACAGACTTTTGCCCAACCCAAAGAGCTGTATGTGTCGGTCATCAGCGCAGGTCGCAAAGTGTTGTGCGAACCTTTGGGCGAAGATGGCGTTGTGGCTTCATGGCTGGAAGACCTACCTTGCGGTGTGAACCAAGCAACCGTATTCGACAGCGAAGGTAACATCTATGCCGACCGTCTTTTTTTCGTCAACAACCTCAACGAACTGACAGCAAAGGCTTATGTGAACGACGATACGACACATTTATTGCGTCCCTTCGAGAAAGTGAAGATTCCAATCATCGTGACCGACCATCGAGGCATTCCGCTAAAGGATCAGATGGTATCTGTCTCTGTGCGCGACCGCCAACAACTCGACCCCTCGTTCAACACGGGAAACATGTTGACCAACATGCTGCTTGAAAGCGATATCCGCGGCTACATTGAGAACCCTCATTACTACTTCGAAGCCAACGATGCGCAACATCGTGCCGACCTCGACCTATTGATGATGATACAAGGCTGGCGACGCTACGACTGGA
>CAMYYX010000029.1 GCA_947303695.1 uncultured Prevotellaceae bacterium
TGAATATTACATTAGAAAACATTGATGCGGTAAATGCCGTCATCACAGCAGAAATTGCTCCTGCTGATTACGAAGAAAAGGTTAAGGCAGCAATCAAGGATTTCCGTAAGAAGGTGAATATGCCAGGTTTCCGTCGTGGTATGGTGCCTGAGGGTTTGGTGAAGAAGCAGTATGGCCCTTCAATCCTTGGTGAAGAAGTGAACAAATTGTTGCAGGAAGGTCTCTACAACTATATCCGTGAGAATAAAGTGAATATGCTTGGTGAGCCTCTCCCAAATGAGGCTAACAACGATATCATGTTGGTTGAAGGCAATACTTTCACATTTAAGTTTGACCTCGCCATCGCTCCTGAAATCAAGATTTCGCTCACGAAGAAGGACAAGGTGGACTTCTATAATGTCACAGTAAGCGACGAGATGGTGGAGAAGCAGGTGGAGATGTATCGTCAGCGTGGCGGTAGCTACCAGAAGGTGGATGACTATCAGGACAACGATATGCTGAAGGGCGTCATCACGGAGTTGGATAAGGAAGATGGCATCAGCGAGGCAGACGTAGTGATGTTGCCAAAGTACTTCAAGAATGCGAAGCAGCAGAAACTCTTTGCAAAGGCAAAGGTGAACGATATCATCAAGTTCAACCCTTCAAAGGCTTACGAGGGAAATGATACCGAGTTGGCTTCATTGCTGAAGGTGGACAAGGAGAAGGTGGCTGAGCACAATGGCGACTTCAACTTCCAGATTACTGAGATCACTCGTTTCATGCCAGGTCCATTGGATGAGAACCTGTTTGAGCAGGTTTATCCGGGTGCAGGCATCAAGACAGCTGAGGAGTTCACAGCAAAGATCCGCGAGGCTATCGAGAACCAGTTCAAGAAGGATGCAGACTATCGCTTCCTGTTGGATATCCGTAGCTATCTCACCAAGAAAGTGGGTAAGTTGGAATTCCCAGACGAGAAGCTGAAGAAGATCATGGCAGCCAATGCGAATGGTGACACTCAGAAGGTTGAGGAGAACTACGACAAGAGCATCGAAGAGCTGACTTGGCACCTCATCAAGGAGCAACTGGTGGAGATGACGGGTGTGAAGATTGAAGACCAGGATGTGCGCGAGATGGCCAAGGAGGTAACTCGTATGCAGTTCGCTCAGTATGGCATGCTGAACATTCCTGAAGAGTATCTTGAGTCATCTGTGAACGAGATGCTGAAGAAGCGTGAAACTGTTGACAACCTCATCGATCGTTGCATCGAAGTGAAACTTGGAACAGCTCTGAAGGAGAAGGTGACGCTGAAGGAAAAGGATGTCACTCCAGAAGAATTCAACAAGTTGTTTGAATAATTGACCATAATAGGAGTTAACGAAGTTAGCGAAGTTAACGGCCTTACGGCCTCGAAGTTACCGACGATAGTTCGCAGTTGTAAACATTAGCAATGATTTGTCGAGCGAAGCGATAACTCCGAACGTAGTGATAACTTCAATAACTTCGAGCGAAGCGATAACTCCCTATGAAGGGATAAAAACAGGCATTTCATTGAAGAATGGGATGCCTTTTTTATTTTTTTTGGCTATGAATGCATTTTTTCCCAATAATGTTTGCGTAGTTGAAATATAATGCATAACTTTGACTTATAAACGGAATCAGGGTTATGACATCACATCTGAAGACAACCATACCTTTCATCATCTTCGCAGTTGTTGCTTTTGCCTATCTGGCATTGACTGCGCAGGATTTGTTCTTTGTGGTTCAGTCGCAGGATGTGTTTATCTATGATGGGGAATACTTCAAGCTGCTGGCAGAGTCGCCAGGTTTTGGAGCAGCCTATGCGGGTAGTTTCCTGACTCAGTTTGCCTATCATCCATTGCCGGGTATCGCCCTCTATGTGTTGCTGCTGATGGTGTTGTCGTGGTTGGTGAAATGGGCGTTTCGCATTCCGGCCCATTTGACTTTCTTGGCGTTCGTGCCAGCTTTGTTGCTGATGATGTTTGTGCTGGGGTGGGACTATGGCGTGTTCTCGACCCGTCATTTCGGCAATCTGTTCTCGCCTGTTGTCGGGCTGATAGGCTCGATGCTTTTGATAGGTCTGCTCAATCTCCTGAAGAAAATATGGGTGCGATGTGTCTGTGCCTTGGTGGCTTTTGTGCTCTTCTATCCTCTGTTGGGAGTGTATGCATTCCTTGCGGGGGTGATAAGTGTTGCATACCCCATGGTGATGGAAGGGGAGGGGAAAGCGTTGCTTCGCCGCTTGTGTTTTGCCATTGTGCTGTTCCTGTTTGTGATGGTGATGGCGATTGAGGTAAGGTGGCTTTTTCCTCGTTTCAACGCCCACTTCACCTTGATGGCAGGCTTGCCCTACCTGGATTATTATAGGACTCAGGAAATCTGGACACCTATCTATATTACGGGTGCGTACCTGTTTATCCTTCCTGTTGTATTGTACCTGCTGAGCAAAGTAAGTCCTCGTGCTGCCACTATTATCTCAGGAATCCCAGCAGTAGCAGCTGTGATTATGGTACCAATCCATCGATTCAACGATTCCAATTTCCGCACGCTTGTTGCTGTGGAACATGCTTATGAGATGGATGATACGGACGATGTGCTGGAACTTTGCTGCGAGCAGGAACGTCCAATCCGTTCGATCATCATGTATCGGAATGTGGAGTTGTACAGGAGAGGGGAATTGCTGGACAGGATGTTCCAATACACTTGGGATTCAGATACGATCCATTCGCGCAACCAGCGGATGAATACCTATATCAGCGGCCCTCGGGTGTATCAGATGTACACATTCTGGAACTTCTCTTATCGCCGTGCGATGGAACGTTTCGTGAAGTGTAATCCTTCGTATTATGACATCAAGATCATGGCGACGGATGCGATTTGCAATCGTGAATACACGTTGGCAGACAAGTATTTGTCGCTCCTTGAGCATACATTATATTATAAGGAGTGGGCACAATATCAGCGTTATCTGCTCGACGATGCCGTATTGAAAGAAAATCCTGTGTACAAACTCCATAAGCAGATTGTGGTTGTGCCAGAAGGAGCACTTGACAATACTGAATACTGCGAATACATGTTGCTGAAACACTTTACGAATTTGTACATCAATACAGAACAACGTGCTGTGTTGAGTATTGCTGCGGCTTTGGTATTGGGCGATGAGGATGTGTTCTGGAAATTGTGTCTGGCTACATATAAAGCACACAGCGATGTGGTTTTGCCTCGTCATGTGCAGGAGGCAGCACTCTTGTTTGCCTTCAAGCGCCAGAACCCGAAGCTGTATGAGCAGATACAGATGATGGTAGGGAAGGATGGAGCCGTGTGTCAGCAGTTCTTGAGAAATGAAGGTCTTTTCGCCCGTCTGCTGTCTCAACCGACTGAGGCAGATATGAGTACATTGGAAGCATTGTGTCCAGGTACTTATTGGTATTATTACTTCTGTGATGCACATAAGATGGTTGTTTATGATTAACTCAGAATATATCAGCATGAGAATTTGTCGGCATACATATCGCATTTGTTGTTTGTTGGTAACGATGGCTATCGTGGCGTGTACACCCGTCGTCCCTGATCATGCTGTTCCCAACGGAGAGAATGTGGATATCTATCCTGATTATACAGATGTGTATGTGCCTTATAATATTGCTCCGCTTAATTTCCATATCAATCGTGAGGGCAAGGCTGATTATGTGTCTGTAGTTGAGGATGCAGAAGGGGAGAAACTGGTGGCAGGAGGTGTGGATGCTCAGTTTGATGAGGATGAGTGGCATGCGATGCTCGAACGGAACAAAGGGAAGGATTTGAAGGTGACGGTATATGTGAAAGCTTCAGAGAAATGGGAATGTTATAATCCGTTTACCATTCATGTGGCAGAGGAACCTATCGATGAGTATCTCTCGTATCGATTGATAGAACCAAGTTATGTGAGCTATCGCGCGATGCAGTTATGCCAGCGTAATCTGACGAATTTTGATGAGTCGTTGATTTATGCCAATACAGAGACGAGCCGTCAAGACGAAGGGAGTGAATACCAATGTGTCAATTGTCATAGCTATCAGAACTATCGTACAGATAACTTCCAGTTCCATGCCCGCCAGTATAAGGGAGGAACGATTGTTGTCAGCAACGGAAAGGCAATGAAGTTGAACCTGAAGACAGACTCGACCATCGCAGCAGGTGTGTATCCTTCGTGGCATCCGACCGCTCCCATTATTGCTTATTCCGTCAACCATACTGTGCAGGCATTCGTCATAGACGATCCTGACCACAAGATAGAGGTGCTCGATACGCTCAGCGATATGATACTCTATCATGTCGATACAAATGAGGTGCAGATTGTCCAAAAGACAAAGGACAGTATGGAAACAACTCCAGGATGGTCGCCCAAGGGTGATACCCTGTATTATTGTTCTGCTTATCATCCCGTTGACGGGCCTAACATCCATTTTGAATTAGGTAATCATTACGATAGTATCCGTTACGACATCATCCGTCAGTCGTATGATGTGACGACCCGTACATTAGGTGAACCGGACACGGTGTTCAAGGCAAGCGAAATCAACAAGAGTGCATCCTTCCCTCGTGTCAGCCCAGATGGCCGGTATCTGTTGTTTGGAATGGCTGATTATGGTTATTTCCATATTTGGCACAAAAGTAGCGACCTGTTTGTGATTGACCTGAACGATATGAGCCGACGCAGGTTGACAAAGATGAATAGTAACGACGTAGAAGGATATCATTCATGGAGCAGTAATGGACGATGGATTGTGTTCAGTACACGTCGTGAGGATGGGAACTATTCGAGAGCCTATATCGGCTATTTCGACAAAAACGGCAAGGATTATAAGGCATTTGTAGTGCCGCAACGCGATCCTTTGTACAACAAACGTCTGATGAAGAGTTTTAATGTGCCGGAGTTTATGGTTCAAAAGGTTCAAATCTCACCTCAAGAATTGGCAAATGTTATAAGTCAAGACCCTATTCCAGCTAAAATATTTAAGTAAAGAGCAAAAAAAATCAAAAATAATTGCGATTTCTTGTTGATTATTCATTAGAATTTACTATCTTTGCCAAAACCAAATAGAATTGCGGACTAAAATAAGCTGAATCAATAAAACAAAAACAATCTGACATATGAACAATGATTTTGTAAAATTTGCAACGAAGCATTGTGGAATCAACAGCATGGTTCTCGATGACGTGATGAAAGCACAGGCAGGTTATCTGAACCCATACATTTTGGAAGAACGACAGCTGAATGTTACCCAGCTTGATGTTTTCTCACGTTTGATGATGGACCGTATCATCTTCCTTGGTACAGAAATCAATGACTATACAGCCAATGTGCTGCAGGCACAGATGCTTTACCTGGATTCTGTTGACTCGGGAAAGGATATCAGCGTGTATCTCAACTCTCCTGGTGGAAGTGTGTATGCAGGTTTGGGTATCTATGACACAATGCAGTTTATCAGTAGTGATGTACAGACCATCTGTACAGGTATGGCTGCCTCGATGGCTGCCGTATTGCTGGTTGCAGGAAAAGAAGGGAAGCGTAGTGCGTTGCCACATAGTCGCATCATGATTCATCAGCCGATGGGTGGTGCTCAGGGACAGGCAAGTGATATTGAGATTACGGCACGTGAGATTCAGAAACTCAAAAAGGAACTCTATACGATTATCGCTGAACATTCGCACCAGTCGTTTGATAAGGTGTGGGCCGACTCTGACCGTGACTACTGGATGACGGCAGAAGAGGCAAAGGAGTATGGAATGATTGATCAGGTGCTCATTCGTAAGAATTAAGTGTAAGGCATGGATAAATTCAAGAAATGCTCTTTCTGCGGACGCAGTAACAGGGATGTCCGGCTGATGATTACAGGTCTTGAGGGTTGCATCTGCGATGATTGTGTGCGTAATGCGAATCAGGTGATTCTTGAGAACACGAAGTCTCAGAACAAGTTCTCGATGACAGACCTTCCGAAACCAAGGGAGATAAAAGCATATCTCGACCAATATGTAATCGGTCAGGATGCAGCTAAGACAGCCATGTCGGTAGCTGTTTACAATCACTACAAGCGTTTGCAGCACGAGTCGGAAGGAAAGGAAAACGATGTAGAAATCGAGAAATCCAACATCATCATGGTGGGTAGCACGGGTACGGGTAAGACCCTTTTGGCTCGCACCATTGCCAAGATGCTGGTCGTTCCTTTCACCATTGTCGATGCCACCGTGCTGACCGAGGCAGGCTATGTGGGCGAAGATGTCGAGAGCATCCTCTCGCGTCTGTTGCAGGAAGCCAACTACGACACCAAGCAGGCAGAGCGAGGTATCGTCTTCATAGATGAAATCGATAAGATAGCACGCAAGAGCGACAATCCGTCCATCACTCGTGACGTGAGTGGAGAAGGCGTGCAGCAAGGTTTGCTGAAGCTGTTGGAAGGTGCCAAGGTCAATGTGCCTCCATATGGTGGCCGAAAGCACCCTGAGCAACCGTTCATTGAAGTTGACACGCGCAACATCCTTTTCATCTGTGGAGGAGCATTCGATGGTATCGAAAAACGTATTGCACAGCGTCTGAATACCCATGTGGTAGGATATGGTGCCGTTGAACATACTGCCAAGATTGACAAGAACAATCTCATGCAGTATATCGCACCAATGGACCTCAAGTCGTTTGGATTGATACCTGAGATTATCGGACGTCTGCCAGTACTGACGCACTTGGAACCCCTCGACCGTGAGGCTTTGCGCAACATATTGACAGAGCCGAAGAACTCCATCATCAAGCAGTATGTTCGTCTGTTTGAACTGGATGGTATTCAGCTGGAGTTCTCGCCAGAAGTGCTCGACTATATCGTCGATAAGTCTATTGAGTACCGTCTTGGTGCGCGTGGACTTCGTTCCATCGTCGAAGCCATCATGATGGAGAAGATGTACGAGTCGCCATCTGCCCCTGTTGCCCACCTGACCATAGATCTTGAATATGCTAAGCAGCAACTTGAGAAGGCAGGCGGCAAGATTATGAATAGTGGAGACTAATCCACCGCATTCTGCACGAAGTGAATAAGTTATAATCATCAATTTGGAATTTCATGAAGACGCAAATGACATTGCTTGAGTATTTGAAGTATTATTTCGGATTTGACACCTTCAAAGGTGATCAAGAAGCAATCATACGTAATCTACTTGACAAGAAAGACACGTTTGTCTTGATGCCTACAGGAGGTGGCAAGTCGCTCTGTTATCAGTTGCCGGCATTGCTGATGGAAGGTACAGCCATCGTCATTTCTCCTCTTATTGCGTTGATGAAAAACCAAGTGGATGCCATCAAGCATATCAGCGATGATGACAACGTGGCCCATTTCATCAATTCGTCACTCAACAAGGCGAGCATCACTCAAGTAAAGGAAGATATCAAGGCAGGACGTACCAAACTGCTTTATGTGGCTCCTGAATCGCTTACCAAGGCTGAGTACGTAGAGTTCCTGCAGGGCGTGAAGATATCCTTTTATGCCATCGACGAAGCTCATTGTATTTCTGAATGGGGACATGACTTCCGCCCAGAGTACCGCAATATCCGTCCTATCATTAGTAAGATAGGCAATGCCCCCATCATCGCTCTTACAGCTACTGCAACTGATAAGGTGCGTATCGATATCAAGAAGAACCTGTGCATCATGGATGCTACAGAATTCAAGTCGTCGTTCAATCGTCCGAACCTCTATTATGAAGTACGCCAGAAGACCAAAGACGTAGACAAAGATATTATCAAATATATCAAGATGAATCCAAACAAAAGCGGTATCATCTATTGTCTCAGCAGGAAGAAGGTAGAGGAACTGGCAGAGGTGCTCAAAACCAATGATATTAAAGCCGCAGCCTATCATGCAGGCATGGATTCCGTGCTGCGTAGTGCTACTCAGGATGATTTCCTGATGGAGCGTATTGATGTTATCGTAGCTACCATCGCCTTCGGTATGGGTATTGACAAACCCGATGTGCGTTTCGTTATTCATTACGACATCCCGAAGAGCCTCGAAGGATACTATCAGGAGACAGGTCGTGCTGGACGAGATGGTGGTGAGGGACGATGCATCGCTTTCTATTCATACAAAGATTTGCACAAACTCGAGAAGTTCATGGAAGGCAAGCCTGTAGCAGAGCAGGACATTGGTCGCCAATTGTTACAGGAGACAGCCAATTACTGCGAATCATCTGTGTGCCGACGCAAGCTTCTGTTGCATTATTTCGGAGAGGAATATCATCAAGACAATTGTGAGAATTGTGATAACTGCAAGCATCCAAAGACACGTTTGGAGGCCAAGGACGAACTTGTGCTGGCGCTCAAAACGATTCAAGCTGTCAAGGAGAATTTCAAGATAGATTATATCATCAATGTGCTTTGTGGAAAGGAAGACAACGAACTGATTCTGGCTCACAAGCATGACCGTCTTGACTTGTTTGGCGAAGGCTCTGACAAAGAACCTGAATTCTGGAGTGCTGTCCTTAATCAGGCTATGATTGACGGTTACATCACGAAGGATGTCGATAACTACGGTATCCTTAAGCTTACAAAAACCGGAAAGAAGTTCATCAAGAAACCAACATCGTTCATGATTGTAGAGAATAATGCTTTCGATGAGGATGCCATTGATGACGAATCTACACAGTCATCAGCTCTCGATGAGGTTCTTCACAAGATGCTTATCGAACTCCGCAAGAAACTCGCAAAGAAATATGATGTTCCTCCTTATATCATCTTCCAAGATCCGTCGATTGATGCGATGACCACTTTCTATCCAGTCACTCTCGAGGAACTTCAAACCATTCAGGGGGTAGGGGCTGGTAAAGCAAAACGATACGGAAAGGAATTCGTGGAACTCATCAAACGCCATTGTGAGGAGAATGAGATCGAACGTCCTGTCGATATGCGAGTGCGTACTGTCGCTAATAAGTCACTTCAAAAGATCAGCATCATTCAAAGCATCGACCGTCAGGTAGCTCTTGATGATATCGCATTGGCCAAAGGTCTTGATTTCGATGAATTGCTTGATGAACTCGAATCAATCGTTTATAGTGGTACTAAGCTCAATATCGACTATTTCATTGAGGCTGAGATTGATGACGATAAGGTGGATGAAATCTACGAGTACTTCCGTGAAAGTGAGACAGACGACCTTGAGCGTGCTTTCAAGTATCTCGATGATGATATCTCAGAAGAAGAAATCCGCCTTGTACGCATCAAGTTCATTTCTGACTTGGCAAACTAAGAGAATAATTGTCCTTTGAACTATTTTTTATTTCCCTTGGACAGCATCACGTAGCTGTTCAAGCGCTTGTGTGAGCATGCTTCGAGGACAGGCAACATTCATTCGCATAAATCCTTTTCCTTCCGTTCCGAACATCTCTCCATCGTTGAGTGCTAAATGTGCTTTGTTGATGAAGAGGTCAAGTAGTTGAGCATGTGTCAGGTGAAGTTCGCGGCAGTCAAGCCATACGAGATAGCTGGCTTGGGGACGTATTGGACGAATCTGTGGAATATGTTGTTCACAATAATCTATCAGGAAATTGATATTTCCTTCCAAGTATTCCAACATCTCTTTACGCCATTGTTCACCATGTTCGAAGGCAGCAGTTGTAGCGATAGGTGCAAAGATGTGTTCTTCGTTGAGCTCACCTGCAGCCATCCATCCATAGAATTTCTTGCGTAAGTCCTGATTGGGTACAACAGCCCATGAACTTACGATACCTGCAATGTTAAAAGTCTTGGATGGGGCAGAGAACGTGATAGAACAGTTCGCAGCCTCTTTGCTGACAGATGCAAAAGGGATATGTTTATGACCGAACAAGGCCATATCGCAATGTATTTCATCGCTTACAATAATAAGATGATGTGTAACAGCGAAATGAGCCAGCTGCTGTAGCGTTTCTTTTGACCAAGTGATACCGATTGGGTTGTGAGGGTTGGCAAGTATCAGCATGCGGCAGTCCTTATCGCATACTTGTTCAAGATTGTCGAAATCCATATCATAACCCACAAGACGGCCTTCGATGTCTGTTATCTCTTTCAATGGATTCCACACGATGGTGCGGTGACAGCCTCTGGGAGTAAGGAAGAACGGATGATAAATAGGTGGCTGTACGATGATTTTCTCATGTTCTTCTGTCAAAGCATAAATAGCCATGCAAATTCCTTTGACGATGCCAGGGATATAGCAGATCCATTCTTCACGCACATCCCACTGATGATGGTCGTAAATCCATTTGCTGATTACCTTCCAATAATTCGCTGGAGTTTTGGTATATCCAAACAGAGAATGCTCCATTCGTTTCTTCAGAGCATCGGTAATAAACTGAGGCGTTTCCCATTCCATGTCGGCAATCCACATGGGAATGAGGTCGTTTCTTCCAAAGTCACGGAGCAGGTCCATATGTTTAATGTCGCCAGACCCTGTGCGGTTGGGCACTTTGTCGAAATCGTATTGCATACGCATCTAATTTGCAGGCAAAGATACGAAAAGTTTCCTGATTTTACCTTTGGTATTCAGTTTTTTTGTATCTTTGCACAATAATTAGACTTTTTAAGTATTAATGTTTAAACTAACTGAATAAATAAACTGGTTATGAAAAGAATTACTATCCTATCTATGATGGCGATGTTGAGTATGGCTACTTTTGCTCAAGATCCAATTATTTCTACTAAATACACAGCTGACCCTGCACCTTACGTGCATGGCGATACTGTTTATTTATACACGACCCATGACGAAGATGATGCTGAAGGCTTCAAGATGTTTGACTGGTTACTTTATACCTCTACCGATATGGTCAACTGGACAGAGCATGGTGCAGTTGCATCCCTTGATGATTTCAAGTGGTATGACGGTAAGAACGGTGCATGGGCTGAGCAGGTTATCGAACGAAACGGAAAATGGTATATGTATTGCCCGATACATGGACATGGTATTGGTGTGTTGGTATCGGATTCTCCATACGGACCTTTTAAAGACCCAATAGGCAAACCATTGGTATGGCAGCGTGAACATTGGGAGGATATCGACCCATCAGTTTGGATTGACGACGATGGTCAGGCTTATATGTATTGGGGCAACCCACATCTTTACTGTGCTTTACTAAACGAAGACATGATTTCGCTGAAAAGTGATGCGATGCGTTTGCACGACGTGCCTGAACATTATCAAGAAGGACCATGGTTCTACAAACGTAATGGTAAGTATTACCTTGCATTCGCTGCAACTTGCTGTCCAGAAGGATTGGGCTATGCTATGAGCGATAATCCACTTGGCCCTTGGAAGTTTGCTGGATACATCATGGCTCCAACTGATCGTACACGTGGAAACCACCCAGGTATCATCGACTTCAAAGGTAAGAGCTATGGCTTCGGTCTTAACTACGACCTGAAAAATATAACGATTAAAGAACATAAGGAACGTCGTAGTGTAGGTGCATTCCCAATGACCTACAATCCTGACGGCACCATTCAGGAATCTCCATATTTCAAGGATGTCAAATTGGAGCAAGTGGGAACGTTCGACCCATACAAAGCGCGTATTGAAGCAGAAACAATGGCCTGGGGCTTTGGTTTGAAGACCATCAAGACTGCAACAGGACAGATTTACGTGACGAATGTGAACAATGGTGAGTATATTTTAATTAAGGGTGTGGATTTCGGCACTCAGAAACTCTCGAAGTTCATTGCTAACTGCGCTGCAACCGTAGGTGGTACCATCGAACTGCATATCGATGCAGCAACCGGAAAGAAGATTGGCTCGGTTAGTGTGAAACCAACAGGAAGTGAAACGGCATTCAAGGATTTCTCGGGTTCCATCTCCAATCCAAAGGGTGTACACGACCTATATATCGTCTTCAAAGGAGCGAAAGATAAGAACCTGATGAATTTTGATTATTGGAAGATACAGTAAAGTATAAAATAAATCAAACCTAGAAACAATCTTATGAAAAGTAAACAAGTCTTTATGGCAGTATGTATGTTTACTGCTGCTTGTATTCAGCTGAATGCACAAAACCCAATTATCCGTAATATTTACAGCGCGGATCCAACAGCAAGAGTATTCAACGGAAAGGTCTATCTCTATCCTTCACACGACATTTTCCCACCTGAAGGACAGCGTCAGGACTGGTTCTGCATGGAGGACTATCACGTCTTCTCATCGGAGGATCTGATGGATTGGACCGATCACGGAATGATTGTCACTCAGAACAAAGTGCCTTGGGTTCGTCCCAACTCTTATTCGATGTGGGCTCCTGACTGTGTTGAGAAAGACGGAAAGTACTATTTCTATTTCCCATCTGCTCCAGGTACAGGTATGGGTGGCTTTGCAGTAGGTGTTTGCGTTGCTGACCGTCCTGAAGGACCGTTCACGCCAGAAGCAGAACCTATCAAGGGTATCGGTGGTATTGACCCATGTGTGCTCCAGGCATCTGATGGCAATGCTTATATCTTCTGGGGTGCTGGAATGTGCGCCAAACTTAAGAACAACATGAAGGAACTTGCCGATGACAACCCGAAGTCAGTTAGAAAATTTGGCAACCGAGAGTTTGAATCGGTGGGTGTCAACTGCCTCCAAGGACTGCCAAGCCGTCAGGCTGAAGGTCCATTCGCATTTGAATACAACGGAAACTACTACCTTACGTATCCATACGTGAGAGAGAATACTGAGGTTCTCGCATATGCAATGAGTAAGAGCCCGATGGGTCCATACGAATACAAGGGACTGATTATGGCAGAGCATGCAAATGGTTGTTGGACCAACCATCACAGCATCATCAACTACAAGGGACAGTGGTATCTTTTCTATCACCACAACGACTACTCTCCAAAGGATGACAAGCGTCGTTCCGTGTGTGTAGACTCTTTGTTCTTCAATCCAGATGGAACAATTAAGGAAGTGAAGCCTACTCTGCGAGGTGTAGGTCTCTCGAATGCACATAAGCCCATCCAGATTGACCGCTATAGTGCAATTGGTGGTGGCGCAAGCATTGAGTATCACGACACGCTCAACTACTTCCAAGGTTGGAAGACCATCTTCCCAGGCGCTGGTGCATGGGTCGTATATAACAAGATTGGGCTTGAAAAAGCATCAAAGAATATGACGGTTCGTCTCAAGACTTCTAAAGCAGGTACTGCAACCTTAATTCTCTCTAATAATAAGTTGCAAGTGAAACTGCCAAGTACCAACGGACAGTGGCAAGAGGTTAAGGTGGCTGTTAAATCTGTCAAAAAGGGTGTCTATGACTTGAAGTTAATTGCAGATTCCCAGATGGAGATTGACTGGATTAAATTTGAATAAAACGAAATAAAGAAAATGATGAATTATAAAACCCTATTTTCTATTATAATGCTAGGTGCTGGATGCATGCAGATGCAGGCCCAGCAGTTCCCATATCAAAATCTATCGCTCTCAGCACATGCGAGAGCGGTGGATTTATGTAGTCGCCTGACCCTCGAGGAGAAGGCACAATTGATGTTGGATGACTCTCCTGCCATTCCCCGACTGGGTATCAAGCGCTTCCAATGGTGGAGTGAAGCTTTGCACGGAGTGGCCAACATGGGCAATGTGACAAACTTCCCGGAACCAATCGGTATGGCCGCTTCGTTCAACCCTAATATGGTCTATAGGGTGTTCGATGCAACCAGTACTGAGGCACGTGCTCACTGGAATCAGTTGATGGCATCGGGTAACGAAGTGACACGTTTCCACAGCCTTTCGTTCTGGACACCAAATGTCAACATCTTCCGCGACCCACGATGGGGTAGAGGACAGGAGACTTACGGTGAGGATCCATATCTTACTGGAGTGATGGGTTCGGCTGTGGTTCGTGGTTTGCAAGGCCCCGAAGAGAGTAAGTACCGCAAGACTTGGGCATGTGCAAAGCATTATGCAGTACATAGCGGACCGGAATGGAGCCGTCATACGGCTAATCTGGTGGATGTCAGCGCACGTGACCTCTGGGAGACCTATCTTCCAGCCTTCAAGACGCTGGTGGAAGATGCCAAGGTGCGTGAGGTGATGTGTGCATACCAGCGACTGGACGATGAACCATGTTGCAGTAGCGGACGATTGCTTCAGGACATTCTGCGTGACGAGTGGGGATTCCAGTATCTCGTCGTGTCTGACTGTAGTGCAGTATCTGATATCCATCAGACCCACCATACAGCTAGTGATGCCACCCATTCTGCTGCCCGTGCTGCTTTGGCTGGTACGGATGTGGAGTGTGGTTATAACTATGCATATAGAAGTATTCCAGAGGCTGTCCGTCGTGATTTTATAAAGGAATCGGAGGTGGACAAGCATGTCGTCCGTCTGCTCGAAGGCCGTTTCGATTTGGGAGAGATGGACGACCCATCAGAGGTTGAGTGGTCAAAGATTCCTGCTAGTGTGTTGGAATGTAAGGAACATGTAAACCTGTCGCTCGATATGGCTCGTCAGATTATGACATTGCTGAAGAACGACAATGTGTTGCCACTGAATAAAAACGAAAAGATAGCGGTCATCGGTCCGAATGCTGACAATCAGCCGATGATGTGGGGTAACTACAATGGTACTCCAACCCGTACTGTTACCATTGTGAATGGTATTCGTGCGGTCAATAAGAACATCAAGTACCTGCCTGGTTGCGACCTGACAGATAACCGCATCGTGACTGATGTGTTCGACCAGTTGAGTTTTGAAGGCAAGAAAGGTATCAAGGGTACATTCTGGAACAACACCCGTCGTGAAGGGAAACCGGTAACAACGCAGTACTATACAACTCCGTTTGCAAAGACGACAGCTGGCAATTATCAGTTTGCTCCAGGTGTTAATTTAACAGACTTTAGTGCCCTCTATCAGACTGTTCTCAAACCAAAGAAGTCGGGCGAGGTTGTTGTTAATGTGGAATCCGTAAGCAACTTTGATGTATTCATCAACGGAGAACGTAAAGTACACTATAGTACTTGGCGTACCACTCCAACTCGTACTCCAATTCAGGTTGAGGCTGGTAAGGAATACAACATAGAAATCCGCTTCTCACATATCCCAACTTACAATGCCAGCATGAAAGTGAACATTGGTATTGAGTCTATCATCAACTATGACGATATCATCAAGCAGTTGTCTGGTTATCAGAAAGTGGTGTTCGTGGGAGGTATCGCTCCAAGTCTCGAAGGTGAGGAGATGCCTATCGAAATTGACGGTTTCAAAGGCGGTGACCGTACACATATAGAGCTACCTGCTGTACAGCGTAACTTCCTGAAGGCATTGAAGGATGCAGGTAAGACGGTCATCTTTGTGAATTGTTCAGGTTCTGCTATTGCTCTTGAACCAGAGACTCATACATGTGATGCTATCCTTCAGGCTTGGTATCCTGGTATGCAAGGAGGTATTGCTGTGGCTGATGTGCTGTTTGGTAAATACAACCCAAGTGGTAAGCTGCCTGTAACCTTCTATAAGAATTCCGACCAATTGGGTGATTTTGAAGACTATAGCATGAAGGGACGTACCTATCGTTATATGAAGAACGATAAACCGCTCTATCCGTTTGGTTATGGATTGAGCTATACGACTTTCGAGATTGGAAAGGCAAAACTGTCAGATACAACGCTCAGTTCACGTAATCTGAATGTAACCCTGCAGGTTCCTGTTACCAACACAGGTAAGATGGACGGAACGGAAGTAGTGCAGGTGTATGTGCGTAATCCTCAAGATCCTAATGGACCTATCATGCAATTGCGCGGATTTACCAGAGTAGGTGTAATGGCTGGACGTACCAATACTGCTGAGATAACATTGAACCGTAAGTCATTCGAATGGTTCGACGAAGAGACCAATACCGTGAAAACGAAGCCAGGGACTTACGAAGTGCTGTATGGTAACAGTTCTGCTCCTGAGGCTTTGCAGCGAGTAACCGTGGAAATCAAATAACAAAACATAAATCATACAAAAATGAAAAAAACTATTCTAGCTATCATTGTAGCTGTTACTACTTTAAGTGTGAACGCACAAAACCCAGTAATACACACCTGTTTTTCTACTGACCCAGCACCTATGGTGTATGGAGACCGGGTGTATGTATTTACGGGTCATGACGAAGAAGGTGCCGACTTCTTCTGGATGAACGAATGGCGATTGTTCTCAAGTGCTGATATGGTCAACTGGACGGATCATGGTTGCCCACTGGCTCAAGGTGATCTCTCATGGGCTGATGACCGTGCTTGGGCACCTCAATGTATCGAACGTAATGGTAAGTTCTACCTTTATGTACCTGTACACTCTCGCATTTCACGAGGTATGGCTATCGGTGTAGCTGTTGCCGATAAGATAGAAGGTCCTTATAAAGATCCTCTGGGCAAACCACTTTTCGAGAATGGTTCGTGGGATCATATCGACCCAACGGTGATGATTGATGCTGACGGACAGGCTTATCTCTATTGGGGTAACCCACGTCTCTATTCCGTAAAATTGAATGAAGACATGATTTCGTTGGCTTCTGAAGTGAAGTGCGACACAACTGTTCGTCGTTATACAGAAGGTCCTTGGATTATGAAACAGCGTCCAGCTACCAAGGACGAGCAGAAAGCGATGAAGGCACAGAAGATAAAGAAGTCGTACTGGGGAAAGTATTTCATGGTATATGCTGCCGGCGGTGTACCAGAGTGCATCGCATATAGTGTCAGCGACAACCCTCAAGGCCCATGGGAATATGTGGGTGAGGTGATGC
>CAMYYX010000030.1 GCA_947303695.1 uncultured Prevotellaceae bacterium
TCATCTTTATCGTGTAGTTAAGCATGACTCACTCAACTTTGATGGTGATTGGCTCTATCCTGCTGACCATCGTTCATAGTATCTTCGCCATCCCAGCTGTTACATCAGTCGTCATTGCCATTACAGCCATGGTTTTGCTCGGCATCGCATTCGGACTGGTACCTTCAGCCATGTGGCCTTCTGTACCTAAGATTATTCCTATGCAACTTTTAGGTACTGCCTACGCTGTTATCTTCTACATCCAGAATATCGGACTTTCGATGGTTCCAATCCTCATTGGCAAGGTGAACCAAGCAAATACAGATGCCAACGATGTGACAGACTACACCACCTCAATGGCTATCTTTGCTGTATGTGGTATCATCTCCATCGTGATTGCCCTTCTGCTGAAGTTGGAAGACAAGAAGAAAGGCTACGGTCTGGAACAAGCAAATATTAAGAAATAGTAAATTGTAAATTGTTAAATAGTAAATAAGACTATGTTTCAAGGACAACCTAAAGGACTGTTTGCACTTGCATTGGCAAACACAGGTGAACGATTCGGCTACTACACCATGTTGGCCATCTTCACCCTCTTCATGCAGGCGAAATTCGGATGGGACGAATCTGTTGCAGGTAACGTCTACGCCATCTTCCTTGCAATCGTTTATTTCTCTCCACTCTTCGGAGGTATGATTGCCGATAAGATTGGTTACGGCAAGTGTGTTACTATCGGTATGATTGTCATGTTCCTTGGTTATCTGGGACTGGCCGTACCAACCGCAGCCGACAATGTAGGTATGTACACGATGTTCGGCGGATTGGCACTTGTATCTATCGGTACAGGTCTGTTCAAAGGCAACCTGCAGGTATTGGTAGGTAACTTGTTCGATGACCCCAAGTATTCATCCAAGCGTGATGCAGCATTCAGCTTGTTCTACATGGCTATCAATATCGGTGCGATGTTTGCACCTGCTATGGCAAGCTACATCACCAACCAATATCTGGCACAATACAACATGGTATATGATGCTGCGAACCAAGACCCAGCATATCTCGAAGTACTCTATGGTGCTTACGGACTCTGCTTCGGCGTAGCTTGTGCTTCGCTCATTCTTTCAGCAGTCATCTACTTTGCGTTCCGTGGTTGGTTCAAGCATGCTGACGTTACAGCTAAGCAGGCGAAGGCTGCTGCGGCACCTGTTGAGGAGCTGACTCCAAAGCAGACCAAAGACCGCATCATCGCCCTCTTGCTCGTCTTCGCAGTTGTCATCTTCTTCTGGATGGCCTTCCATCAGAACGGTTCGGCACTCACCTTCTTTGCCAAGAAATATACGAACCTCAGCGTCAGCGGTGGTATGCGTATCGGCTTCAGCATCTTCAGTCTCGCACTGCTTGCTGTAGCTGTCTATACAGGATTCGGTACCTTCCAGTCAAAGACGATGAAGAACCGCGTCATCTGTGGCGTACTCACGCTTGCTTGTGTTGGTGGAGCTATTGCATTATACCTCGGTATGAGCGATCCATACAATGCACAGCCATCTGACTTCCAGCAGTTCAACCCATTCTTTGTTGTAGCACTTACCCCATTCAGCATGGCGTTCTTCGGTGCTTTGGCAAATAAGGGTAAAGAAGTCAGCGCTCCAGCACGTATTGCTTGGGGTATGTTGGTTGCTGCACTCGGATTCGGTGTCATCACTTTGGCATCTACCGACCTCATCTCACCAATGGACCTCGGCGACAAGACTCAAAGCATCCTGTCTCCGTCATGGCTCATTTCTACTTACTTCACCCTTACCTTGGCTGAATTGCTCCTTTCTCCAATGGGTATCTCATTCGTATCAAAGGTCGCTCCTCCAAAATACAAGGGAATGATGATGGGTGGATGGTTCGTAGCAACAGCCATCGGTAACTACCTCAGTTCTATTCCATCAATGCTTTGGAACAAGATTCCATTGATGGCTAACTGGGGAATCCTTATCGGACTTTGCGTCATCAGTGCTATCGTGATGTTCGCATTGCTGAAGAAGCTCAAGAAGATGACAGCATGAATCACCCCAAAGGTCTATACCTGTTGTTCGTAACAGAGATGTCAGAGCGTTTCTCGTACTACGGTATGAGAGCGCTCTTGACGCTTTATATGGTGGCAGCTTTGTTCACCATGACCCGTGCTTCTGAAGTATATGGCACCTTCACCAGTCTGGTCTACCTCACTCCCCTCGTCGGAGGATATATTGCCGACCGCTATTGGGGCAATCGTCGTAGCATCCTTGCTGGAGGCATCTGTATGGCCATCGGTCAGTTCCTGATGTTCCTCAGTGCATGTTTCATTCAGCCGAGCATTCAGGTCGAAGGTGGAGCCATCGACCCCTCTGTAGACAACACACTTGCCCTTTGGTTCATGGTATCGGGCTTAGGAATGTTGGTTATTGGAAACGGATTGTTCAAACCCAACATCGCCACGATGGTAGGTGACCTTTATCCACAAGACGATCGTCGCAAGGATGCAGCCTTCACCATCTTCTATATGGGTGTGAATATCGGAGCTTTACTCGCACCATTGGTTTGCGGAATCTTTGAAGGTAGCTTCCAAGATCCAGGTCGATTCCGCTGGGGATTTCTCATCGCTTGCATCGTCATCTCCCTGTCGATGCTTATCTTCTGGACTTTCAAAAACCGTTTCCTTGTTACACCTGATGGTCGACAAATTGGAACTTCCCCCAAGTCCGTCCCCTCAGAGAAGGATTCAGGAAAGGCTCTCACTCGTACCGATTATATTCACATGCTGGTCATCGTAATTCTGGCCGTCTTTGTCATCTTCTTCTGGGCAGCCTACGAGCAGGCAGGCAGTTCACTCACCTATTTTGCAGACCAACAGACCGACAAGACTTTCTTCGGATGGGAAATGCCTACTTCGTGGTTCCAAACCTTCCCTGCCCTCTTTTGTGTGGTGCTTGCCCCTGTGATGAATTGGATGTGGCAGAAGATGGGACGATTTGAACCCCACTCTATTCAGAAACTCGCTATCGGCTTGGCACTCCTCTCGTTAGCTTATCTCGTCATTGCCTTTGGCGTGAAAGATGTAGAACCAGGCCTCAAGGTCAGCATCCTGTGGATTATCAGTCTCTACTTCATCCAAGTGCTGGGCGAGCTGTCCCTCTCCCCTATCGGGCTCAGTCTTGTCAGCCGCTTATCCCCAAAACGTTTCGCCTCTTTGATGATGGGCATTTGGTATCTGTCTACCTCCGTCAGCAATTACACAGCAGGCAAACTCGCCACACTCTATCCTGAAGAAGGCCAGACCAAATATCTGTTGGGCATTCCCATCACCGACCTCCATGATTTCTTCCTCATCTTTGTTGTCATGTCGGCCGTTGCATCCATCCTCCTTTTCTGCTTATGCCCACTGCTGAAGCGGATGATGAAATAAGAGGAAAACTGCACTTTTTACATCAAAAATAAAAAAAATTCATTGAAAAGTGCATTATTTTGCAAAATAATTTGGTTTATATTATAAACTTGTTTAACTTTGCGGCGTGATTCGAAGCACATAGTACCAAAACTGTCCTTTCTGCAGGAGGAGAGCGGCGGCACAAAAGAGAGTAACTAAACCAAGTTTCCAACTTAAACAAAAGCAAAAACAATGGAAGAAAACATGAATATGACTGCTGAACGCAGTCTTCAAATCATCACTGAACAGATCGAAAAGAGTCGCCGTGCTGTCTCAAAAGTGACAGGGCAGTCGCTCTTCGTCTCTGGTCTCTGCACCATGGGTATGGCCATTCTAATCGCTATCACCAACTTCATTTTGATAAAAAACGCAATTGCTGGATTCGGACACCTGCTTTGGCTGGTATTACCACTCATCATCTGGCTCTTCATGCGTAAATATAATAAGGAGCGCGCACACACGCCTGTAAGTCTGGTAGGCTCAATGGTCGCCAAAACATGGTCGACGTTCGCTTGGTTCGTTATCGGCTACTTTATCATTGCCCTCATTTGGGGCTTTGTAGCAATGCGAATGTTGAAACTAGAAGAGTATGTAGCCACAAATATCGAGGTTACCCCTGTCATTGTGCTGTTAATGGGAATGGCCATTACAATCACAGGTCACATCTTGAAACAGCGTTGGCTCATCATCTTTGGCATTGTAGCAGGTTTGGGATGCTTCGTCTGGGAGCATTTCGGCTGTGGACAAACTACTGTGATGCTTCTCACAGGACAGCCACATCTTGACCTACACTTTGCCGCTATCGCATCTACCCTGCCTTGCCTCACCATCTTTATCTTCGCCCTTGTCGGCCTGATGCTTCCAGGTTTGATGCTTAAAAAACAAAAGTAGCCTATGTTCCAGCCATTAGATCCCCTACTCCACTCCGAACTGCGACTGGCCGTGATGTCGCTGCTCATCAGTGAAGAGGAAGCCGAGTTCCCGTATATCAAAGAACAGACGGGAGCAACGGCTGGCAACCTGAGTGTGCAGCTCGACAAACTGTCGACAGCTGGCTACATCGAGGTGGAGAAGACATTCAAGGGAAAGAAACCTTGTACCATCTGCCGCATCACACCCGCCGGGCAGAAAGCCTTCGAAGATTATATTCAGGTACTGAAAACATATCTGAACGTATGAAAAAGTATCGTTCTTCAATCATTCTGTTTCTGGTATTCGCAGCCATTGCCATCTGGTTATGGCTGTCTACCGGCAACCTGTTCTTCCTCCTCAACTTTTCGTATATAGGCATCTGTATCGGTTTAGGAGGAGTGCTATTCGCAGTAGGTTGGAAGTATGCCAGAGAATTCACCCAGTTTAGTGTTGGCTCTTATCTGTTGGTGTTCCTCGGTCTGATATGCCGTGAGAATATGCAGATTGAGGGGCTGTGGTACTATCTGCTCTGTGGAATATGGGGAGCAGGAACCATACACTATGCCATTGCTAAAATCTTCGGTCCACTGTTGTTTGGAAGGGGCTGGTGTGGATTTGCCTGTTGGACGGCCATGATTCTTGACCTTCTGCCATATAAACAGCCTAAGACGCCAAGAAAGAAATGGGGCTTTATCCGATATATCATGTTTGGCCTGTCATTAGCAGTTGTTCTGCTTCTTTTCTGGCTTAAAAAGGCCGATACCCACACCATGTTCGTGCTGTTCGTAGCCGGGAATATCGTCTATTATGCAATCGGTATTTTGCTTGCCATCCTTCTGAAGGACAATCGTGCCTTCTGCAAATACATCTGTCCGATAACCGTATTCCTCAAACCAATGAGCTATTATTCCTTGCTACGCATCAAGTGCAACGAGGATAAATGTATCAATTGTGGAAAGTGCCTGAAAGCATGTCCGATGGATGTAGAGGTGAATAAGAACTCACGCAGTCGGAAAAATGCCACGGAGTGCATCCTCTGCCAGAAGTGTACGAAGGTCTGCCCTACAAAAGCACTGACAACCTAAAGTAAACCCCGGAAGTTTTTACTTTCGGGGTTTATAAATAATCGTTTTCAAATGATACCGACGATGTTGTGGATTGATTCGCAATGGTGACGGTCGAGCCAATCGCTGATGCCTTGTGCTACTTTCACACTGATGGCGGGATCGATGAAGTTACCTGTACCAATCTCTATCGCTGATGCGCCTGCCATGAAAAACTCAATCGCATCCTCAGCTGTCATGATGCCACCCAAACCAACGACTGGTATCTTCACCGCTTTGGCTACTTGCCACACACAACGAACGGCTACGGGCTTCACGGCTGGGCCACTCAATCCGCCTGTATTGATGGAGAGGCGTGGTTTGCGTTTCTCGATATCGATAGCCATTCCCATCAGCGTGTTGATAAGGCTCACAGCATCAGCACCTGCATCTTCCACACTACGAGCGATATCAGCAATACTCGTAACGTTGGGCGATAACTTCACAATGAGGGTCTTGTCATAAGCCTTACGAACTGCTTTCACCACCTGACTGGCTCCTTCGGTAGTCACACCAAACGCCATTCCTCCTTGCTTCACATTGGGACAAGAAATATTCAGTTCGATAGCCGGAATTATGTCCAACTCATTAATGCGAGCAGCACATTCGGCATAATCCTCAGGACTATTGCCCGATACATTCACAATCATATTGGTCGGGATGTCCTTCACCTGCGGATAGATGTGCTCGCAGAAATAGTCCACACCCTTGTTTTGTAATCCCACACAATTGAGCATGCCACTTGCGGTCTCTGCCATTCGTGGATAATCGTTCCCTTCACGAGGATGAAGGGTCGTTCCTTTCATGATGATACCACCTATCTGCGAAAGATCGACCAGATCAGCGAACTCAAGTCCATATCCAAAAGTTCCGGATGCTGTCATCACAGGATTGACCATCTGCAATCCTGCTATCGTTGTTCTTATATCTGCCATGTCAGTTCATTTATATCAAACACAGGTCCTTCCTTACATACACACACATTGCCCTTCACAGTCTTCTCTACACAACAGAGGCAGGCTCCAAGGCCACAAGCCATCAAGTTCTCCAACGATACTTCGCACCTTACCTGATGTCCTTTTGCCCATTTGGCTACTGCCACCATCATAGGTTTGGGTCCACAGCAAGAGATGCGTTGGAACAGTTGATCGTTTGCGAGGATGGAGTGGTTGGTGACGAATCCTTTTTCGCCCATCGAACCGTCCTCAGTTGTAACATACACCTCGCCATACTGGCGGAAGAGGTCCAATTGAAGGAGATTATGAGCTGAACGGCCTCCTAATAATAAATAAGGTGTAGCACCCACCTGTTTCAACTGCTTGGCGTATTCCAATAGAGGAGCAATGCCGACACCGCCACCCACCAGCAATACACGTTCGCCTACTACTCCTTGAGAGAAACCATTTCCCAAGGGGAACAATACGTTTAAGGTATCGCCTACCTGCAAATTAGCCAGATGACGGGTCCCCTCACCCACTACCTGAATCAGCAGCCACAACTCGTTACGAGCCTTATCCACAAAATTCACGGATATCGGGCGACGCAAAAATGTCTGTGGGCTATTCTCCACCTTGATTTCAACAAACTGCCCTGCAAAAATCTCTGGTAGAGGATTATTGTCTGTCAGTTTCAGTAGCACATACCCTTCGTTGGGATGCTCCACTGCTACTATCTTTAAATCTTTACATTGTTTCATCTATCGAATGTTAAATGTCAATTATCATTTTTCAATTTTCGATTCGCGCAAATTGCTACCGTTCGGCAAAGTTCATGCAAGCATGGCTCTGCGCTCACTAAATCGCAATTTTCATATTCCCCATGCACTTGGTTTACATTCTTTCTCTATCTGATTCTCAGTCTTATCGTCCAATTGGTAGAAGAAATCCAATCCCGTCAACTGTTCTACCTTGTCTACACTGACCGCATAATCGCGCATATCCTTATTCGCAGAACCGTTTGGGTAGATAAATCCGATAGCTTTTGTCGTCTTGCCGACCATCAGTACAACCTTGAAAAAGCGATCGGGAACTGCGATACGAAAACTCTTTCTGTTGCCTATCGTCGAGTAAGGCTTCTTATCGTAGATTGGTCCTGTGCAAATATAGATCGTCCCATAGTTGCGTGCCCACGAACGACATTGAATCTCCAGATCATTCCAGGCTCCAGAATTCAACGCATGACTCTGTGGACACATATTCGTCATATAGAAACACTCCACCATTGCCTTTTGGCTGTGCTGGTTGTCTGCCGAGGGACACATATGTCCTCTATCGTATCGAGAACCTGAATAGTCACTATGTTTCACCTGATAACGCTTATCTACCGAAGGGTCGACATCGAAGAAATTGGTACGCTTCACCTTCCCCTTCGTACGCTCTCTCGTTAGGCACCAAGCCACATAAGTAGGCGTCAGTCGTGAAGTATTGAACGAACAAGTGTATCCTTCATGCACGATATACTTCTCGTCACTTCCCTTCAGTGGTTTAGGCAGTTCCAACCGTTGTGCTTCGATGCCCAATGCAGCGAAAAGAAACAAACAGAGTATGACAGAAATCTTCATTTCGACACAATTTTAGGTTGTATAATCAAGATTTTTCACTTTCACGATTCACTATTCATTTTTTTTTCGTAACTTTGCGTCCCGAAATGAGCGCTCAGCTCGATTGCCGAATTAGCTCAGTTGGTAGAGCAACGCATTCGTAATGCGTAGGTCGCGGGTTCGAGTCCCGCATGCGGCTCCAAAAATGACTATCTTTGTGCAAAGATAGTCATTTTAATTTACAATATATAATATATAATGTATAATCATATCATCTTGCACAACATTTCATGCAGATTATTCTGTATTTGATTCCAACAAAGCGCTTATTTGTTGGATTTGCTGTTCTATGTTCAACTTATCGACATCGATCCAATGAATGTCGGTATCGTGTGCAAACCACGTCATCTGTTTCTTGGCATAAACGCGGGTGTTCTTCTTCATGCGTTCAACCGCCATCTTCAGTTCCCACTCACCATCCAGCACCTTGAACAGTTCCTTATAGCCAACCGTATTCAGCGAATTCAACTCACGTCGTGGATAAACCCTACGCACCTCATCCATCAATCCCTGTTGCATCATCTGATCCACACGCGTATTAATACGTGCGAATAAATTCTCACGTTCTCTCCTCAGTCCGATTTTGAGGATTCGGAACGGGCGTTCTTTCGTCTGATTCTTGCGAAACGACGTATAGGTGCGTCCTGTCTGATAACATATTTCGAGTGCATGAACAATCCGCTTGTGATTCTTTTTGTCCACCAGATCGTAGTATTCCGGATCAAGGAGTCTCAGTTCTGCACATAACGCATCCAGCCCTTCCTTCTCGAACTTCCGTCGCATCTCTTCACGCGTTTCGTCCTCAATCGTTGGGATATCGTCAATTCCCTTCGTAACGGCATCAATATACATCATGCTGCCACCCACCATCAACTGATAAGGCTGAGTAGCTGCTTGTGATGAAATCAGGGCGAGGGCATCAGTCTCATATTGTGCTGCACTGTAGTATTGGTCGAGCGGCAGAACATCGATAAAATGATGCTTCACCTCCTGCAGTTCCTCCTTGGTCGGTTTGGCTGTACCGATATCTATCTCTTTGTATATCTGACGGGAATCAGCAGAGATGATATCACATGACAAGAGCTTAGCAAGTCGTATGCTAAGCTCTGTCTTTCCTACTGCTGTCGGGCCAAGAAGAACAACGAGTGTATTATTCATAAGGGTTGCCATCGCTGATTTCCAATCCCTCAAATCCTATCTCTTCGTCATCGATGCCATCACCGAACATATCGTCGTCATCAAAGTCTGACGAACTGTCGTTAATCGGATTACGTGCCATCAACTCGTCAAAGTCGAGAGTCTGCTGAGGCGCATCACCTATCTGTCGACTTACCTTTGGTGTCTTGAGCGATTTACCTGTAACGATCTCTGCCAGCTCGATGAAGAAACATCTGTCGGCCAGCGGATCAAACGTATAAATCAGATGCTGTTTCTCCTCCTCAATCATATCTTCAAGGTGAGTGTCAGCCATCACATACGAATCCTGATCGCTCTCTGTGTCCATCTCTTCAAGGGTGATTTCCTGACATTTTTCCCATCCGTTCTCACAGATGGTAAACGAAGTCATTTCTCCATCCTCATAGCCACATGACTTCTGGATGGCCTTATGAAAATCAAAGAATGTCGCATCTGCATCAATCTGTATCTCTCGCATGAAGTTATCTACTTCGTCTGAGATGATGATAAAACGGTATATCATAGTAATGTAAGATGTTAAATGTAAGATGTAAGATTTATAAAATTATCTGATGATACCTCTTCGTGAGTCACCCACGAAATCAATGATATATTGAATTTCTGGTCCTACGGTAATGGTCTCGCGTATCTGCTGCAACGCCTCTGGAATACGGAGGTTGCTGTTGTAGATGATACGATATGCATTATGAATGTCGCTGATGAGATCGGTCGAGAAATTACGACGACGCAATCCCACGAGATTGATTCCACAATAAGCGACTGGTTCACGAGCTGCAATCACAAATGGAGGAATATCCATACTGGTACGGGTACCACCCTGAACCATGGTGTATCCACCAACGCGACAGAACTGATGTACCAACACGGTTGCGCTGATGATAGCGTTATCGTCTACGATTACTTCGCCTGCCAGTTTCGTTGAGTTACCCATGATGATACCGCTACCGAATTCGCAGTCATGAGCGATATGGGCATTCTCCATGATGAGATTGTTATTTCCCACTTTGGTAATACCTTTGCTGGCGGTACCACGATGAATGGTTACATTCTCACGTATCTTGTTATTATCGCCGATAACAACCACAGAGTCTTCTCCCTTGAACTTCTGATCCTGAGGGATGGCACCAATGACTGCTCCTGGGAACAAGAGGTTACCATTACCAAGGGTAGTACCTCTCAACAGAGTTACACTATTCATCAACTCGTTGTTATCACCGATCTCCACTCCTTTGTCGATAAAGCAGAAAGGACCGATGGTACAGTTCTCACCAATCTTTGCCTCTGGGTCGATAAATGCTAATGGACTGATTTTTGACATATTTTCTAAAAATAATTAACGAATAACATCTCTCTTCACGCTTCACTCTCCACAATCTTCCTCGCCACTTTATTATTGATGGTGTGGCCTGGCTTATAAGCCTCCACCTTCGCCAGCAACGGACGTCCAACTAATGCGAGGTCGCCAAGGATGTCGAGCAACTTATGACGTGCCATCTCGTTCGGCCAAGTCAATGGGCGACGGTTCAGATAACCAAGTTTGGTAGCATCCAGATGCGGAACGCCCATCTCGTCTGCCAGCATGTCCAATCGTTCCTGCGACTGCTGATTCTCATAAATCACGATGGCGTTATCGAGGTCCCCTCCCTTGATGTATCCCAACTCGAAGAGGGGTTGGATGTCTCTCACGAACACAAACGTACGTGCTGAAGCCACCTCTGTAGCAAAATCCTTTATATCATCGAGTTGAGCCGACTGACTTGCCAGCATCTTCGATTCGAAAGCGATGGTGATGTCCAACGAGAGTTTGTCTGCTGGACTTATCACGATATGTTCATCTTTCGGACCATCTACCACAATCTCTTTGTCGAGTTTCAAGAAATTCTTCTCTGCGTCCTGCTCTACGAGTCCCACACGTTGAATGTTCTGGATGAACACCAACGAGCTACCATCCAATATCGGCATCTCAGGACCATCAAGCACAATCTTGCAATTATCAATGCCCGACGCGTAAAGAGCTGCCATAGCGTGTTCTATGGTACTTATCTTAATGTCTCCTTCTGCGATGACTGTTCCGCGAGTTGTCTCCACCACTTTGGTGGCCAGACAATCTACGACGGGTTTTCCATCTAGGTCAATACGCTGAATCTTATAGCCGTAATTCGCTGGGGCCGGACAGAATGTAGCCGTAATGACCTGTCCTGAATGAAGTCCTTTGCTTTTTACCGAAAAACTATCGTTCAGGGTTACTTGTTTTTGCATATCCTCTTTAATTCGTCTATTTCATTTTGTAGTTCGTTCACCTGTTTCACGAGGTTTGGCAGGTTCTTATAGGCAGCAGCACTACGGGCAAAATTCTGGTGTTCGATAGCTGGATAGCCCATCACCGTACAGTTGCCGTTCTTCAGTTTGCGTCCACCCGACAATCCCGACTGAGCGCCTGCATACACACGGTCACCCAGCGTGATATGTCCGGCAACTCCTACCTGTCCGCCCAACATACACCATTCGCCCACCTTGGCACTTCCTGCCACACCAGCCTGAGCCGACATAACGGTATTGGCTCCTACCTCTACGTTATGGGCAATCTGAACCAAGTTGTCGAGTTTCACACCTTTGTGCACAACGGTACTACCCATCGTCGAGCGGTCAATACAGGTGTTGGCGCCAATCTCAACATCATCCTCTATGGTCACGATACCAATCTGTGGAATCTTCTCATAACCCTCTGCAGTTGGTGCAAAGCCGAATCCGTCAGCTCCAATCACACATCCTGCATGAAGGATGCAACGGTTGCCTACCACACAGTCATGATAAACCACGCTGTTGCTATACATGATTGTGTTTGCGCCTACTTTTGCACGCGCTCCGATCGTAGCATGCGGATGCAACTCTGCTCCGTCACCCACCTCTGCGTTGTCGCCGATAGCAACAAAGGGTGCGATATATACGTCCTTGCCTATCTTGGCTGTCTCTGCGATGAATGCCAACGAACTGATACCTGTACGTTTTGGCTTCATCGAATCATAGAGCTGCAACAACTTGCTGACTGCCTCGTAAGCATTCCTCACACGAATCAACGTAGCAGCAACCGGCTGTGTAGGCTGAAAGTCCTCGTTCACCAACACCACCGATGACTTGGTTTCGTAGATATAGTGTTCGTATTGAGGATTGGCAAGAAACGAAATGGCTCCTGGCACACCCTCTTCTATCTTTGCGAAGTTGTTGATGACGGTATTGGTATCACCTTCTACCGTTCCATTGATATATGCCGCAATTTGTTGCGCTGTTATTTCCATTATTTCCAAAAATTCTATTTAGAGTGACGCTTGCAGTTAAGCGACCATTTAGGTTGCAAAGTTACGCAAAAATCTTGAAATAGGATGAGGTTTCCGGCATTTTTGGGTCAAAAAACAAAAAATGCATACCTTACGACAACAAATCGTAACTAAAACACAGGAAAACTTTTTGTCATCAGAGAAATTATCACTATTTTTGCACTCACAATCATGATTCATTACAACCAATATCAAAACCTTGGAAATATGAGATTACTAACGACCATTCTTTGCATACTTTTCTTATCTATCGGAAATATATGGGCAGCCAACACAAAACAGACGGTCGCTCAAGTATCGTCAGCTGTGAACCTCACAGACGATGTCGACTACATCATCACCGATGAGACACCCTTCACCACAGCAGGTAGCGTGAATATCGAGAACACCTCGCATGCGGTAGTCATCATCAAGCGCATCAAGCCCAGTGCCGTCATCAGCAAGTGGATGAACTTCATCTACATCAACGGTCAAAAAGCGGTCAACGGAACCAACTGTCAGGTAAGGATGTACGATCGTGGAGCCATCATCTTCCCTTACAGCAAAGACTTCAACCCCCTCACCTGCTACACCGAGAAAGGGTTCCAAGGTGAGTCGTCCGACAACTATTCCGAAGGTAGCAACGGTGGTTTCATGAAAGATCTCTCGACAGCCACGTTGAACAACAACTTCCGTTCGTTCAAGCTGAAACGTGGCTACATGGTCACCTTCGCTTTGGGACGTAGCGGATGGGGATATAGCCGCTGTTTCATTGCCGATCAGGCCGACCTCGAAATCGACCTGCCAGCCAATATGAGCGGTCGTGTGTCGTCCTATCGTCTGTTCCAATGGTACAATGCCCATAAGGCAGGATTGGCCAGCAACGGCGACTACACAGCCAATTCGGCCGTCAACTCATGCTGGTGCTACGACTGGGCACAAGGCAACAGCAACAACCTGCCCGATGTTGAGTGGGTACCCAACCACATCTACGAGGACTGGCCTTCTGCAGCCACTTGTGGAGGTGTGACGGGCTCATGTCACATGAAGACCAACAACGAGCCGGGTAATAGTGCCGACGACCATCCGCAGAGTGTGGATGTGGTGCTCGACAACTGGCAGAACCTCATGCGAACGGGCATGCGACTCTGTTCCGAGAGTTCACACGATGGTAGCTGGAGCCACCTGCGTGCTTTCATCGACTCCATCGATGCACGAGGTTGGCGATGCGACCTGCTCGACCTCCATTGCTACTGGGGAGCTCCCAGCTTCAACGACTTCAGCGGCTACTACAACAGCTATGGCGGACGTCCCATCTGGATTTCCGAATGGGTATGGGGAGCCAGCTGGAATGCCGGCAACTGGAGCAGCGGAGGTATCTTCGCACAAGCACCTGACGGCAAGAATTCGTTCTCTGCAGCCAATCAGCAGAAGTGCTACGAAGGTACCAAACCCATCCTTGAAATCCTCAATGCCAGCAAATATGTTGAGCGCTATGCCTACTGGAACTCAGAAGCCGATGCTTCAAAGATCTACAAGGACGGACAGCTATCCACACTCGGCCGCTACTATGCAAGCATGAACGAGGGACTCGGCTACAACGCCTCCATTCAGAAAGTGCCCAATGTGGTCTGTCTCCGACCTACCGACCTCACAGCCACCTTGAACAACACTTCAGGCATCTGCACCCTGAAGTGGAACGACCCCAACGGCGATATGCTCGACTCCTTGGTTGTCGAATGCATGCGACCGGGAACAGCCAAGTATGTATGGATTGGAAATGTAGCACTCAAGGACGCAACGGCCAAGACCGGAGCTTCCTACACCTTCACAGACTCCAATCCTGCATCAGGAGCCAACTACTACCGCATCGCAGCCTACCCCATCGGCAGCAAGACACCCAAATACTCAGGCGTCACACCCATCACCATCAGCACTTCTGCAGGCAACGATTTCATCCAATACGGACAGATCGATGTGACCAGTCTTGAAGCCCTCACCGTCAATTTCAACACCACGATGACTGAGACCCCAGCCGTCTTCATGGGTATCGCTACGAACAAGAACTCCACCACCAATCCTGTCACCCTCATCGACAAAGCCTCCACGAAGTCGTTCACCTATAAGATGATGCCGTGGACCTATTCCGGCACCCAGACCCTCAGTTCGAAAGAGTCCATCCCGTTCATGGCGATGATACCAGGCAACTACACCTATGGCTCGATAACCATTGAGGTGGGAAGCGCAAAAGTATCAGGCGACACCGTTCAAGTCACCTTCCAGCAACCCTTTGCTGCAGGTGTACTCCCCGTCGTGATTGCCGAAGCCCGTCCGTCCATCAAGACCAGCACCATCAACATCCGCATATGGGATGTCACCAACACAGGTTTCAAGGCCATCGCACTCTACGAAGGAGGAATGGGCAAGCGCCTCACACTCAACCAGACCGTCAACTACCTCGCATGTACTCCCGGTCAGGCCACTATCGGCAATCAGATACTCTTCAGTGCAGGTCATAGTGCCGATGTAGTCTATGGCAACAAATCCCAGCGCAAGGCACTCTTCCAGCAGAACAACCTCAACGGCACCATTCCTGAAGGAGCCGACTCGCTCGCACTCGAAGACCCCTTGATCTTTGGAGCGCTCCAGACCTTCAACTACCCCACCGCAACCGTTCTGCGTCGCACCATCGACTACTCCGTCCGCGACGAAGCGGGCACGACCTACATTTATGGTACTCGCATCATCCGTAATGTTGATACCTCAGCCGAGAGCTACAAGAACGATCTCTCCAGCGCCGACCACTTCGGATGGATCTGTCTCTCCAAACCACAGCAGACAGCCCCAGCCGCTGATGTCAACCACGACGGCATCGTCGACACCCAGGATGTCCTTACCATCTATCGCCACATGCAAGAAGGCACTGTGGGCGATTGCGATGTAAACGCAGACAGCATCGTCGATACACAAGATGTCCTCACCGTCTATAAATACATCCAGGAACATTGATTTGGAGTCACCTACACTCCCGTGTTCGTCAAACCATTACTATTAAGCCGATGGGTAATGGCATATAAGTTCCCACAGGTGTTATGAGGAAATATATTTGGGTATTGGTAATGATGTTCTCAGTCACGAGTGCTTTTGCACAGCACAAAGTTGGGTCGGCAACGATTCAGCCCCAAATAGGTCTGAACATATCGAATCTGACCCATAACGATGGAGCCGATTCAAGAACAGAATTTACAGGAGGAGTAGAGTTGGAATACCAATTCACCAAACAACTCGCATTCGCCGTAGGGTTAGTCTATTCTCCACAAGGCTCTTATGCGAATGATTTGAATGGAAATGTGCCAAACGGGTACAATGTCAAATCCACAAAACAGATAGACTATCTCAATGTACCCATTGTTGCCAATCTGTATCTTCTAAAAGGGTTCGCAGTCAAACTCGGTATTCAGCCCGGATTTAATGTAAAGGCAAACATAGAAACGGAATCCAAAGGAAGGAAGGAAAACTACACCCTGTACGACGTGAAATGGTTCGACTTCTCCATTCCCATAGGCCTATCTTATGAATATAAGAACTTCGTTGCCGATGCCCGATACAACATTGGCTTTACAAAGGTAATAGATGGCACCAAGTCCAAAAACAAAGTATTCCAGTTTACCCTTGGCTATAAATTCAACTTATAGCGATAGCAACAGTTAGAAAATATGTAAG
>CAMYYX010000031.1 GCA_947303695.1 uncultured Prevotellaceae bacterium
GACCTTGGTGTCATCTTTGATGTGAAGGATGTTCCTTGGGCAGAAAAGCAGCTGTGGGATAGTGACGTGGTAGAAAAGGATGGTAAGTACTACTATATTTTCTCTGGTAAAGGCTACGACGGAGTATTCCGTCTCGGTGTGGCTGTAGCAGACAAGCCTGAAGGTCCTTTCAAGCCACGTGAATTTGCGATTCGTGGTTCTTTCTCTATCGACCCATGTGTATTCAAGGATGATGATGGCACTATCTACACCTACTTCGGTGGACTTTGGGGTGGACAGCTCCAATGGTGGCAGCCACTCTTCCATGGCTTCGAGACCATTCCTGGAAAATATGGTGACCAGAACGGACTCATCGACCTCGGTCCTGCTCCAGATCACAAGACGCAGTTGTTTGCAAAGCCAGATGCTCCAGCATTGCCAAGCTGGGTAGTGAAGATGGGCGATGATATGGAATTCGCTGAGGCTCCTCGTTGCGTCCTCGTCCTTGACAAGGATGGCAAGCCATTGAAGGCTGGCGACCCACACCGTTTCTTCGAGGCAAGTTGGGTATTCAAGAAAAACGGAAAGTACTACTTTACTTATTCTACTGGTGACAGCCATCTCCTTTGCTATGCTATCGGTGATAATCCTTATGGTCCATTCACCTTTCAGGGCGTTATTATGACACCTGTAGTAGGTTGGACTACTCACCATGCTATTACTGAGTACAAGGGCAAGTGGTATCTCTTCCATCACGACTGTGTACCATCGAACGACAAGACATGGCTCCGTTCTTTGAAGGTTTGTGAACTGGAATTCGATGGAGATTTTATTAAGACAATTGAAGGAATCGACTAATTATGATGAATTTCTATAAAAGGGTGGCGTTTGCCACCCTCTTAGTTTTACAAGTTTTCGCTCTAAAAGCAGAAGACGGTCATCGCTTATGGTTACGAATGAAGGGCAATGAAAATGCCATCAAGATCCATAATGATACCAAAGGTCAGAATCCGTTGGATGTAGTAGACGAGACAAAGACGCTACGTATTGCTTTGAGCGAACTGCAATTCTATATTCGTGAGAAGGTATCAGTACATGTTGAAGTAGATGCAACCGCTCCGAAAAACGATGGATTCAGTATTACTCGTAAGGGCGACGAGATATTTATCAAGTCTGCTTCGAGTGTAGGTGTCCTATATGGTGCTTTTGCGTTGATCCGTTTACAAGAGATTGGTAAGATGCCAAAGAAAGGAAGTACCATTGTTGAAATACCTTCCTCTCCATTGCGCCTGCTCAACCATTGGGACAATCTTAATGGAACCATCGAGCGAGGTTTTGCCGGGCGTTCCATCTTCTGGAGCAACGAAGGCGATATCATCAATCAGAATGCAGCACTTATCTCTGAATATGGACGTGCGAATGCTTCCATAGGAATCAATGGTACTGTGCTCAACAACGTAAATGCCAGTCCTCAGATGTTGACCAGCGAACGCATTGGTCAGACCAAGCGTGTTGCACAGATTCTTGCTCCTTATGGAATCAAAGTCTATCTGTCGGTCAATTTTGCATCTCCTAAAGCATTGGGCGATGTCTCTACTGCAGACCCTCTCGATCCTGATGTCATCAAATGGTGGCAGAATAAGGTGAAAGAAATCTATGATGCCATCCCCAACTTCGGAGGTTTTCTGGTGAAGGCTAATAGTGAAGGAGAGCCTGGTCCACAGGACTTCGGACGTACTCATGTCGATGGGGCCAATATGCTGGCAGATGCCTTGAAGCCCTATGGTGGAATCGTTATGTGGCGTGCTTTCGTCTATGCAGCCAATAGTCCCGATCGTGCTTGTCAGGCTTATGATGAATTCATGCCTTTCGATGGGAAATTCCGTGAAAATGTCATTCTCCAAGTGAAGAACGGCCCTGTTGACTTCCAGCCACGCGAGCCAGTACATCCTTTATTCTACTCCCTAAAGCACACCAAAGTGATGCCTGAGTTCCAGATTACCCAGGAATATCTTGGAGAATCTGTCCATTCTGTCTTTCTTGCTCCTATGTGGAAAGAGCTGACAGATGTCTTCAAGATGACGGAAGGAGTAGCTGGGGTTTCCAATATCGGTAATTCCGTCAATTGGTGTGGTAGCGATATGGCTCAAGCCAATTGGTATGCATTTGGACGATTGGCATGGAACCAGAATCTCACATCTAAGGAGATTGCTGACGAATGGCTCAAACAAACATTTACCACAAACAAAAAGTTTGTGAAGCCTATGACAAAAGTCATGCTGGAAAGCCATGAAGCATGTGTCAACTATATGATGCCAATGGGTATTCACCACATCTTCGCTGGTGGACACCACTACGGACCTGAACCTTGGTATGCTCCTCGTGGATTGCGTGCCGACTGGACTCCACCTTATTATCATAAGGCAGCAGCTGACGGAATGGGATTTGATCGTACTCGAAACGGTTCAAACAATGTTTCGCAGTATCCAGAGCCTTTGGCTAGCACTTTCAATGATGTTAACAAATGTCCTGAAAAGTACCTGCTTTGGTTCCATCATGTGGGATGGACACAGAAGTTGCCTTGTGGCGAAACCCTATGGAACCGCCTCTGTCATAAATATGATGAAGGTGTACGTTCTGCAGAGTCTTTTAATGCCACTTGGGCAAAAATGGCCCAATTCATCGATAAAGAGCGCTTCGACCAACTGAGTATCCGATACGAGCGTCAGGCGAAAGACGCATGGTGGTGGCGTGATGCATGTCTGCTTTATTTCCAGACATTCTCCAACCTTCCGTTCCCAAAGGACTGCCCACCAGCACGTCACGATTTGGAAACGCTGAAGAAGTATCATTTAGCTATCGACAACTATACCGCAGCTCCTATTGATCAATTACCATAATCAGATGATATGAACGTACGGGATTACTTCTACATCAACATCACCCGCGACGACGAACAAGAAATCATAGAGTCAGTCAAGAAAGGCATTATCTTCAAAGGGTTCAACCTCTGGGTACTTGTCTTTGCCATTTTTGTGGCATCATTAGGACTGAACGTCAACAGCACAGCTGTCATCATTGGTGCCATGCTGATTAGTCCACTCATGGGACCAATCATCGGTATGGGTCTGGCTGTTGGCATTTCTGATTTCGACATGCTGAAACGTTCGTTCAAACACTATCTGTTGAGTGCAGGAGTATCAGTTGTCACAGCCACCATCTATTTTCTGCTCTCGCCCATCAACGAGGCGCAGTCAGAGCTTTTAGCACGCACCAGCCCTAACATCTACGATGTGCTCATCGCCTTCTTTGGCGGATTGGCTGGTGTCGTGGCTATCTGCGCAAAAGAGAAAGGAAATGTCATCCCTGGTGTTGCAATTGCTACAGCATTGATGCCTCCACTTTGTACCGCAGGCTATGGTCTGTCACAAGGCGAGTGGATGTACTTCCTTGGAGCGCTCTACCTCTTCTTCATCAATACCGTCTTCATCAGTTTCGCTACCTTCCTTGGTGTTCGTTTCTTCCGATTCAAACGCCAGACATATGTGGATAAGAAACGAGGAAAACTGGTGAATCGCTACATCATGGTTATCGTCTTCCTGACCATCATCCCAGCCATCTTTACAACCGTTCGGATTGTACGCGAATCCCTGTTCCAAAGCAGAGCCAACAGCTTCATCAACAACGAATTGGCTTTCAGCGGGACCCAAGTCATTCAACGCGACATCTCGATGCAGAACAACTCCATCAAGGTGATTCTGATTGGAAAGAAAGTCAACGAATCCGTCATCGATTCAGCACTCTCGAGGCAAGATCAATACCATTTAGGCGAAACCAACGTGATAGTCACACAGGGCTTCGATGCAGATTCGCTGCAACTGCTTTCGCTCAAAAACGCCTCTATCGAGGAACTATACAAACAAGACGAGCAAACCATCGCAGAACTACGTTCTCAATTGTCTGCTATAGAGCAACAGACAGCAGAATATTGCAGATACACGGCACTCTCGTCCGACATCACGAACGAATTACATGCACTATTCCCCAACATCACATCTGTTGCGATAGGTCAATCCATACGCAACCACACAAATGGCGATCCTGCTGACACCATCTGTCATGTGCGTCTCAATACGACCCATAAACTCAGTAGTGCAGATCATCAAAAACTCTCCGATTGGCTCCAAGCAAGGTTAGGAACTCAACAACTTGAAGTCATTGAATAAACAGCAAATGAAAGAGAAGGGAACAACATCCTCTACAAGTATCTGTAGGAAGGCGTGTTTTTCCCACGTAGGGGAAAGATCTTTCCCTCCTAGGGGAAAACTTTTTCCCCCTAAGGGGAATCATTGTTCCCCCTAGGGGAAAAAATCTTAGACCGAAAGAAAATGGTTATCCGCCTGCAACATCATCGATGTATCAGCGGAAGGAATCACTCGATATGGGCAGTTCTTAGTGAATGAGTAGTAGGTGGATTAAGCAAAAATGTGTATATTGAACTACGGTTGAATACAAAAGCACCTCAGAACTGAAAATAAATAATGATTTATTTTGTAGTTCGCTCAGTTGTTGTTAACTTTGCAGTCTAATAATAGTAGGGGCTATGAAGATAGGATTTGATGCAAAAAGGCTATATAACAACTTTACGGGGTTGGGAAACTATAGCCGTACGACAATAGACATACTGACAGAGTATGTTCCTCAGCATCAGTATTTCCTGTATAGTCCTAAGGTGACGAAAAATCAGGTGACCTTGCCTTATTTGCAGTCAGACAAGTGCCGCACCATCCTGCCTGAAGGCATGATGAAAGGTAGTTTGTGGCGTAGCTATGGGATGTCTAATGAGTTAGCACGCGATGAAATCGACCTTTTTCACGGATTAAGCAACGAAATACCTACAGGATTAGTCAAGCGTGGCATTCCTTCAGTCGTTACCATCCACGATGTGGCCTTTCATACATTCAAGGATATGTATCGTTGGCACGATAGGATGATATATCATCAGAAATGGAAATATGCCTGTCAACATGCCAATCATATCGTTGCCATCAGCGAAAGCACAAAAGCTGACATCATTCGCTTCTTTGAAGTACCAGAAGATAAGATTAGCGTGATATACCAACCTGTCAACAAGGTGTATTATGATATTGAGGAGCAGAAGCAGACTCAACCAACAGAAGCCTATATGCTGTATGTAGGATCGGTGAATTCGCGCAAAAACCTGTTGGGTATCGTCAAAGCGATGGAGTTGCTGCCTACTGATTTGCAACTACCTCTAACAATTGTTGGTGGTGGTGGCAATTACAAACGTCAGGTAGAACAATATATCGAAGAACACCACATGGAACACTTGTTCCGGTGGACCACAGCTATCGATAGCGTCAGTCTCAAGCAATTGTATGCCAATGCAACGTTGTTCCTCTACCCTTCGTTCTATGAAGGTTTCGGATTACCTGTTGTCGAAGCATTGTTGTCCAGTTGTCCTGTACTGACCAGTAACACGAGCAGTTTGCCAGAGGCAGGTGGTCCCTCTTCGCTTCAGGTGGACCCTCGAAATATTGAAGAGATTCGCGATGGAATCGTCAAAATATTGACTGACGATTCCTTACGTAGTCAAATGATAGAAGGTGGACGCCAATATGCATTGGGCAAATTCCACCCAGAAACATTAGCCAGGCAATTGGCAAGTATGTACGAAAAAATGAAATAAAGAGATATATGGCAAAAACAGTTTATTTAGGCATGATAGGTGACATCATGCACCCAGGACTCATCAACATCATCAACCAAGGTGCCAAATATGGCAACGTGATGATTGGTCTGTTCACAGATAAGGCGATTGCCAACCATCGCAGACTACCATATCTGACATGGGAGCAGCGCAAAAACGTCATCGAACATATCATTGGGGTATCGACAGTCGTACCTCAGGACGAATGGAGCTATGTTGAAAATCTGAAACGTTACAAACCCGACTACATCATTCACGGGGACGATTGGCAATATGGCCCAGATAAATATATTCGTGACGAAGTGTTCAAAACGATGGAACAATTAGGCGGTGAAGTAATTGAGATTCCCTATACCAAAGGAATATCGGATTCAAGCCTGAAAGAAGAGATTGACTCATTGGGAGTTACTCCACAGGCGCGTCTGTCGTCATTACGACGCCTGATTTCTGCCAAACCAATTGTCCGTATCCTAGAATCGCACAATGGTCTAACTGGCCTCATCGCAGAGCACACCGCAGTGGAAGTGAATGGACAGCATCGTGAATTCGATGGCATGTGGGCAAGTTCACTTACAGACTCGACTTCAAAAGGAAAACCAGACATCGAGGCCGTTGACCTCACTACCCGTCTGCATGATTTGAACGACACCCTGGAAGTAACAACCAAACCATTCATTTTCGATGGTGACACAGGTGGAAAAGTAGAACATTTCGGATTCACTGTACGCACCTTGGAGCGTTTAGGTATTTCTGCCGTTATCATCGAAGATAAAGTGGGGTTGAAACAAAACTCTCTCTTTGGTACGGATGCCGTTCAGACACAGGACACCATCGAAGGTTTCTGCAACAAAATCAAAGCAGGCAAGGAAGCTCAGATTACCAGAGACTTCATGATTATTTCCCGTTGTGAATCACTCATTGCAGGCAAATCTGTTGACGATGCTTTGGAACGTTGTCATGCTTACGTAGCAGCAGGTGCAGACGGTATAATGATTCATAGTAAGAACAAAAGCGGTGAAGACATTAAGGAATTCTGCCAACGTTTCCGCGAGAAAGACCCACATACACCGATTGTTGCTGTGCCAACAACCTACAACCAATTCACAGAAGAGGAATTGGCTGCATGGGGTATCAACGTTGTTATCTATGCCAATCATATGCTACGCAGTGCTTATCCTGCTATGGTGAAATGTGCTGAGACTATATTGAAAACCTCACGTAGTCTTGAAGCATCTGAACAGTACTGCATGCCTATCAAACAGATTTTGAACTTAATTCCAGGAACAAAGAAAAAATAGCAATGATAAGTCCAAAGTTTTTTTATGACACCCTTGCCGCTTATGGCATTGATTTCTATGCAGGAGTACCAGACTCCCTTTTGAAGAACCTTTGCGCATATATCACAGACCATGCAGACGCTTCACATAATGTGATTGCTGCAAATGAAGGTGGCGCAATGGGATTGGCAGCTGGCCATTATTTGGCAACAGGACAGATACCTGTTGTCTATATGCAAAACTCTGGTGAGGGTAATATCATTAATCCACTTGCCTCACTTACAGACAAGGACGTGTATAATATCCCTGTATTGTTAGTGATTGGCTGGCGAGGAAAACCTGGTGTACACGATGAACCTCAGCATGTGAAGCAGGGAAAAGTGACAACAGGACTGCTCAATGTGATGGGTATAGACTACACAGTACTCTCAAAAGAAGAGGATAAAGCAGTAGGACAGATTCAGAAAGCTGTATCGTATATGCAGCAAACCAAAGAATGTTATGCTTTGGTCATTGAAAAAGACACGTTTGACAGCTATCAACTGACTACCCAACAAGCAACGCCCAACCTTCAGCTATCAAGAGAGGACGCCATTCAGACAGTTGCAGCAGCACTTGGAGATAAGGATGTGATTGTGTCTACTACAGGTATGATTTCACGCGAACTCTTCGAATATCGGGCAGCAATGAAGCAAGGACATGAACGCGATTTCCTCACAGTAGGCTCTATGGGTCATGCCTCTCAGATAGCATTAGGCATTGCAATGGAGAAAACGGACCGTACCGTGTGGTGTTTCGACGGTGACGGAGCCAGCATCATGCATATGGGTAGTATGGCGATTGTGGCACAGAAAGCGCCCAAGAACTATGTACACGTCATTTTCAACAATGGTGCACACGACTCTGTAGGTGGACAGCCAACAGTGGGCCTCAATATCGACCTGCCAGCTATCGCTAAGGCTGTGGGATACAAAACAGTAATAAGTGTGAGCAGGAAAGAAGAGTTAGAAAAACAACTATCAACCGTTAACCATCAACTATCAACAGAAAATGGTCCTCTGCTGCTTGAAGTGAAGGTCAAGAAAGGCAACCGCAAAGACTTAGGACGACCTACAACCACACCAATACAGAATAAGGAAGCATTAATGGAGTTCTTGAAAAAATGAAGCATATGGTACGTACAGCTGTAATTATGGCCGCAGGAATGGGCACACGCTTTGGCAATATGACAGAGAAGATTCCCAAAGGTTTCATCCCTTACAAAGGGATACCAATGGTCGTACGCAGTATTGAGACACTCATTGCATGCGGAATCGAACGTATCGTCATAGGAACAGGATACAAGAAAGAAGCCTACGAAGAACTGGCAAAGCAATACCCACAGATTCAGTGTGTGTTCTCACCTCGCTATGCAGAAACCAACAGCATGTATACCTTGTATAATAATAGGACTGCTATTGGCGATGATGATTTTCTGTTGTTGGAGTCTGATTTGGTATTTGAGCAACGCGCCATTCGTGAACTGATTGACTGTCCTTTCTCGTCAGCAATGCTAATTACCCCAGTCACCAAGTTCCAGGATCAATACTACGTAGAGATGAACGAGAAGTGTGAATTGGTAAACTGTTCGACAGATAAGACGGCCATTCATCCTTCAGGTGAATTAGTTGGCATCCATAAACTCAGTAACCCGTTCTATAAAACCTGTGTTGAGGACTATGCTAAAGTTGTCGATGAAAAGCCAAAGTTGGGTTACGAATATCAGTTGTTACATGTATCACAACACATTACTCCAATGCATGTACTCAAACTCGATGAGTTGCAATGGTATGAAATCGACGATATAAACGATTTACAGTATGCAGAACAAAACATCAGAATCGATTTATGACCTCACTCATTGATAAAGATCTAACAGCTTGCAAAAAAATAATGCTTCAAGCGCTTCAGCAGGTGGACAATCCATTGCTCTGTCAGGTGTTGGATATGGTAAAAACACGAACAGGCAAGATGATGCGCCCTCAGATGGTACTCCTGTCTGCAAAACTGTTTGGTCCAATTACACCTGCTGTGCAGTCAGTTGCAGTAGCTTTTGAAGCACTTCATACCGCCAGCCTCATACATGATGACGTAGTGGATGAGAGTGATGAGCGTAGAGGACATGAATCTGTCAATCATGCTCAGACAAACCGAGTGGCCATCCTTTCTGGGGATTATATTTTAGGAGAGGCACTCCACTTGATTGCCTCAGTGAACGATGTACGGATTGTTCAGTTAATGTCGAAAGCATCAAAAGCATTGGCTAACGGTGAATTGCTGCAACTCCATACCGTTCAGTCGTTTGACTTGTCTGAAGAAACCTATATGCGTGTCATCACCGACAAAACAGCTATACTGTTTGCTTCCTGTGCTGCTTCTGGAGCAACCCTTGCTGGAGCAAATCAGAAAGATATTGACAACTTGTATCAGTTTGCATTGTTAGTGGGACTTTGTTTCCAAATCAAAGACGATATCCTCGATTTCATCGGTGGTGATATCGGGAAACCAAAAGGAAATGACCTCAAAGAAGGAAAAATCACGTTACCACTGCTTTATGCACTTCGAGGACATGAACAAGAAATGGAACCGCTGATTCGTTCTGTAAAACAAGGCCATACTACCCCTGACGATATTCGCCATCTTATCGATTTCACACAACAAAATGGAGGAATTGAATATGCTGAAACTGTGATGAACAACATTGCCAATCAGGCTCGCAAACTTCTTGACATCTATCCTGATGGCAATGTCAAGATGGCACTAAACGAGTATATTGACTATGTCATCCAACGCCAGAAATAGCATCCTGATCTTCCTCTCTCTTCTTCTCTTCGGAAGTCGTCATCTCCATGCCCAAATCCCGATGGAATGGGATGATTTTACACGTGAGATATACGAAGAATATATAGAAAGTAACGATGAATTGGTAGAGAATGCAGATGAAACCTCATCAGAAGAAGATGGGATTTCTGATGTATTACTGAATGAACTTTATACGCTTCATCTTTCACCTATCAACCTAAATGATTTAAGAGTTGTAAAAGACGCTGAAGAACAAATGATAAATGCAAAGGAGCGTCTAAGACAACTACCATTCCTCAGTGAACGGCAAATCGAAGCTATTGTTTATTACGTCAACAACAACTACCCGATGCAATCACTGGGTGAACTGATGTTGATACGAGAAATCGATTACGTTACTCGCTCTCGATTGACCTTATTCTGCTATGTAGGTGAACCTACTGTCAAAAACGATAACAAATCAATTTGGAAGTTACTACGTTACGCTAATCATGAAGTAATTGTTCGAACGGATATTCCTTTTTACACCAAAGAAGGCTATTTGGATAAACCTAAAAGTGTAATAGATGCTTCTCCGAATAAAATCTATCAAGGTAACAATAACTATCATTCCCTTCGATACCAACTCCGTTCTATGCAACAAAAACAAGCGAGCGGTATTAATCGACAAATAATTGCAGGCTGTTCGATGGAAAAAGATGCAGGAGAAGAACCCTTTGACTACCTCTCTGGTTATGTCATGATGAAGGGTCTGGGCAGAATCCGTTCATTCATCATCGGAGATTTCAAACTCAATTATGGACTAGGTCTTATGGTGAATAACAGTATGAATCTCGGGAAAAACACAACAGGTGTTCTGTCTAACGCACCTTTGTCTGGACGTGGCATACGACCACATGCATCCACTTCCGAGTCTAATCACTTTCGAGGTATCGCGATCAATTATTCTCTTAGCAAATCGACTCATTTCACCGCATTTGTTTCCTATCAGGATATTGATGCTACCAGAAACCAAAATGCCTCAACATCATCTGTTACCTCATTGAAAACAGACGGATTGCACAGGACTTTGCTTGAAAAAAGCAAGAAAGGCATCATTCAAGAATTATCGGGTGGAGGAAATCTTTGTTATTATCATCGTGGACTGCTGATTGAATTGACAGGAATTGCCACCCACTTCTCTATGCCACTTTATCCCAAATATAACACACCTTCAACCCTATATCGTCAATTCAATTTACAAGGAGATAATTTGGGAGCCATCGGACTCTCATACCAATACAGGACGAAACGATGGAATCTGCAAGGAGAATACGCTTTCAGTTTTACAAATGGGACGGATTCTATCAACAACGTAGAAAATCCCAATAATGGTTTTGCCTGTATAAATAACGTGCGTTACCATGTAGACAACTATACATCCTTATCTGCATTAGTAAGGTATTATGATGCCAAATACGCAACCCGATATGGGCACTCATTTGGTGAGAATTCTCGTCCACAGAACGAAGTTGGTTTTCTCGTGGGCATCACAACAGAACCATGGACACATATTCATGTAGAAGCTTATATAGATTGTTTTAAGTTTATAGAGCGTAGCTATCATGCTGCCGCTGGAGCGAAGGGAATAGATGGACAAATCAAAATGGCTTACACTCCTTCAGAACGAACAACCTGGCAACTACGGTATCGTGTGAAATCCAAGGAGCAAGATTGTAAAATAGGTAATGACCAGACGGATTTGTTTTATTCTACCCGCCATGATTTGCGACTTCAATGGAATTATAAATTAAATAATCACCTGACAACTCGCACAATTGGTTCCTTCATATACCGATGGAATGCTGATAGTAATAATGAAGCCGGCTATTTATTGAGTCAGCATATACGACATGAACAAATGGTAAATCATCAGAGGGGACGACAACGGATAGATTTCATGTTTACCTACTTCCATACAGATTCATATGCCACAAAGGTCTATACTACAACACCATCACTTCTCTATACATTGGGAATGAATGCTTTGTATGGGCATGGTATCAATGCCATTGCATTATTTTCCAGAAGTCTTTCAAGCAAAATCTCCGCTATATGCAAATTTTCCATCACGAAATATTTCGACCGAAGCTCTATTGGTACAGGATTGGAGTTAATACATTCGTCACACAGAGAAGATGTACAACTACAACTGAGATGGAAAATATAGCAAAGGATAATTCCTTACAATGGATAGATTATTTCCCTCTAACTTTACACATACAATAAGTAAAGTATAACCGCGGAAGGAGACGCAACTGTTCGCTCACTGTATCAACCTCTCTAACCACCTTTATATTATCCATGAGGCCATCAGAGCGATGGGTGTTAGATATGCCTAAAACATCATAATTCGTGATTACAACAGGAATATGCCTGAAAGATTTTCCTGCAAGATACAATTGTTTTGACTGCTTGAAGTCTGCTGACATTGAATGAAGTGGGTCGAACGGGAAATCAAGAAGGCATTGAGTACGTGTGAAAACTGCTTGATGGCAATAGTACATTTTATGACTATTATGTGGTTCCTGCGCAACTTTTACGATGCCTTGTTTAAGGATGTCGCCATAAACAACATCTGCATTTAATCCATAAACTATCACATCTGCTAGTACTTGAGGAGTAGCGAACGTATCTGCTGCATTCATAAAAATACAATACTCACCATGCGCCATCCTAACCCCTTTATTCATTGCATCGTATATTCCTTTATCCGGTTCAGAAATGTAATAGAATAAAGAAGATGGGGTAATCGTTGAGAGATATTCTGGCGTTCCATCAGTAGAGGCTCCGTCAACTACTATGATCTCTATATGAGAATAGGTCTGCGCAAAGATGCTCTGAAGTGTTTTCTTCAAGGCAGGTAAAGCATTATACGTTACAGTAATGACAGAGATGAGCATATAGAGAACAGCTAAGCCTATTTAAAAACTCTGGTATCTTTGTAGTCATGATACGAATGTTCGAAATCTACATAGTCGAACCCATGAATACGACGATGACCCTCGGGTGGTAACTTCATATAGTCACCATAGAGACATTTCAAATAAGTATCAGGATGTTCAACTCCCAACAATTCATGTCCCTCAAACATGATTGGGGTAGGCGATCCCATCACCTCACGTGGCATAGTACTACGATCACCAGTATCATAGTCGGCTATAAGCGGAGCTGTCTCGTAATCGTAGGCAGTCTGAATGCGTTTCTGTAATCGCTGTAGGGTAATATTTTTCACCGTAGCCTGTAACAATCGAGGTAGCCATGATGTGTAGCCATGACCACGTTTATAGGGATCTCGGTTACGTAGATACACCCAAGTCTTTACCATGTGAACCAATCCAATACGGAGACGACGACGCCATCGCTGTGCTGGAATGCCATCAATAGGGCATACATCAATGTAAACTCCACCTATTTGATTGAGCGCCATGCGTTCAATGAGTGTGGTACTACCATCGATAACTTTCAGTAATGCACAACTGCTGTTTTCATCTAATTCAAATGTCTGTAATTCGAATGGTTTTGGCAACCATTCAGAGCCGTGCTCAATGAACCGCTGAAAGTCAGGACGAGGCATCGCTATGTCAGCATCATCATCCCATGGGATGAAACCTCCATGACGCACAGCTCCCAACATCGTACCATCGGAAAGCCAATAGCGAATGCCATGCTCTCGGCATACCTTATCTACAACTAGCAGAATTTTCAAAATATGCTGGTGTATGTCTTCTATTTTATAATTAGCCATCGTATTTTTTAATATTTGCTGCAAAGATACAACAAAATTTTGTACTTTCAATTATTTTAGTTAACTTTGTGGCATAAAATAGTATTCTTTATGATTAGATTATCTAAATCGGTGGTGGGAAAAGCCGAAGCAGAGGCTGTTGCCCATGTCATTGAAGATATCGGTTATTTAGGCATGGGAGCCACCGTAGGCGAGTTTGAACACCAACTAGAACAATACATCGGAGGTGGTCGTCGTGCCATCTGTGTCAACAGTGGAACGGCAGCTTTACATCTGGCGGTTCAAGCTATAACCAAGCCTGGTGACGAAGTGTTGGTTCCGTCGTTTACTTTTGTGGCTACCTATCAAGCCATCAGAGCTGCTGGATGCAAACCCGTCAGTTGTGACATTCGCCCTGATACACTGACCCTCGATCTGGAAGATGCCGAGCGTCGTATCACTCCTTGCACCACTGCGATGATGCCCGTATATTATGCTAGTAATTGCTGTATGGCCAAAGATTATCAGGCTTTTGCTGCCAAACATGGTTTACGTTTGGTGGAAGATGCTGCCCATAGTTTTGGTTGTACTTGTCAAGGGCAAAAGATTGGTTCTTTTGGAGATGTGGTCTGCTTCTCTTTTGATGGCATCAAGAATATCACTACAGGTGAAGGAGGTGCTATTTTTACTGCAGACGAGGAGGTCATTCAGAAAGTCAGCGATGCCCGTTTGTTGGGTGTACAAAAAGATTCAGAGAAACGTTATGCTGGTCAACGTAGTTGGAATTTTGATGTCGTTGAGCAAGGTTATCGTTATCACATGAGTAACATCTTTGCTGCTATTGGTCAGGTTCAGCTTTCTCGATTTGAGAAGGAGTTTGCTCCACGCCGTCGATATATTGCCCAGCGTTATAGTGAATTGCTAAAGGATACGCCTTATGTAAAGCTGACTCCAATGGATTACGAACATAATATTGTTCCCCATATCTTTGCTTTGCAAATACTCGAAGGAAAGCGCCCCCAATTAGAGCAAAAATTGAAGGAGCATGACATTCAATATGGTATCCAATATACTCCGAATCATCATCTCACCCTTTTCCATGAGGATATAGAGCTACCTGTTACCGACGAGGTTTACTCACGCATTATTTCCATTCCTATGCATCCCGAACTTAGTGAGGATGATATCCAATTGATCTGTAAACTTATCAACA
>CAMYYX010000032.1 GCA_947303695.1 uncultured Prevotellaceae bacterium
GACTCGTTCGAAATATAGGGGAACAGGCGCCGGTAATGCTGAAAAGAACCGACTGTAATCTATTATTTATCCTGCGTGACAACAAAACATCCTCTTTGCGCTCCATGAGCCTCTCAGTACCACGCAGTAGTGCCACTTTGGGCAAAGTCGGGGTTACAGTGCCACGAAGTAGCACCACTTTCGGCAAAGTTGAGGTCTCAGTGCCACGCAGTAGCGTCACTTTGGGCAAAGTCGGTGTTTCGGTGCCACGCAGTAGTGCCACTTTCTGCAAAGTGGAGGTTTCTGTGCCACGCAGTAGCATCACTTTCCGCAAAGGGGGGGTTTCGGTGCCCCGCCGTAGCGTCACTTTCTGCAAAGTGGAGGCTTCGGTGCCACGCAGTAGCATCACTGCATGCTCCGCGGCTCTTCTGCATGGCAACAAGAGTGCCTCTTTGCACTCCGTTTGGGGACAAAAAACAGTCTGGCGTAGGGCGCTCAAAACAACGGCGTTGTTTCATGGAAACATCGGTGTAGGAAGGACGAAACAACGGCGTTGTTTTAAAACAGGGTTATGGGATAGTTGAAAGTTGAAAAGACCCTCTGCTTTGTTTATTGCACAATGTACAAAGCATAATGCATAATTATTTCGCTTTTTTTCTGCTTTTTCCCGATTCTCTCACCGCTAATCGCTCGACTCTAATCTTTTTTTCTTATCTTTGCATCGTAACTAATACTAATCGCCTTATGATAACAAAACGTTTATTTATTGTGGCAGCGATGCTGCTGTCGGCTTTGATTGGGAGTCATGCACAGGTGTGGGATGCTCCTCAAGTGCCTGCTGAGGACCTCGCTCAAGTAACTAAGAGCACGGTGGGCTATCTGTGGAATGTGGAGACTGACGCATTTGTAGTGAATGGTATGACGAGTAATGTGCAGGCATGTGCCACTCGCCTGACGAACGGTGACGTGGCTGTTTCCACACCCCATCGCTGTACGATGGTGGTGGGCAACGATACGACAGTGCGTATCCGCATGAGCAGCTATGCGTCGTACTACTTGTCGTGTACAAGTGCGAATGCCAACAATGTGGTGGTGAACCGCACGCTGAACAATAAGTTCCGCTACGAAGAGACGGCAGAGGGGTCGCATGTCTACAAACTAACGAATACGTCGTTCAATGAACCGCTTGATGTGGCTTGGGAGTATGGCGGTCCGCTCACATTGAAGAAAGGTCAGGGTAAAACGACATGGGCGTTCATCAAAGAGGAAACGGTTACTTCGGGAGCTTATGCGCTCTTTAAGGCGAAGTGCCAATTGTATAATATCTATAAGGTGTTGGCGGATGCTGGAAAAACGAGTCAATACGAAGAGGCACTGCAAAGTGCTTACAAGGAATATTCGGCTTCAGATGCTACGATGGAGCGTCTACTGACAGCTGCCCGCAAACTGTTTTACGTGGTGTATGCCGACATCACTACCCCAATAGATGTGTCGTTCCTGCTAGTGAATGCTGATATGGTAGGCAGTGGATCGACCGACGGATGGGGCAAGGAGAGTCCGACATTCAGTTGGGCAGAGTTCGAGCGCTATCACTCTTCGCTGACTTTGGAGCAGGGGGGGATCTTCCCTGTCGGAACGTACGACTTCGGCTTCCATGCGCTCTATCGTCAGGATGGTTCGAACGCAGCACCTACTTTTAGCGTGACGGCTTCGAATTCCGTGAAGACAAATGTGCCACTGATGAGCGACATCGACTTCTGTGTGACGAATGCCACAGAGAACAACTGGAAACAGGGACCTCAATACTTCCAACCCGACGGCATGAAGTCGTGCGGACAGGCTTTGGCTCATGGTGATGCTGTGGCTTGGGCGAAGAACGTGATGGTGGACGCTGACGGATCGGTCAACGTGAAGGCCGTGATGACTTCCAGTTCACAATGGCTGAACTGGCAAGGAGTGACCGTCATCTACAAGGGTGTGGGGGCAGATGCCCTGCGTTCGGTGTTGGCTAGTACCATCAGCCAGGCTCAGACGTTGTATGGCGATGGGACGGGCAACGAGGCATCCATGCTCAAGAGTGCCATTGATCAGGCACAGGCTGTGTATGACAACCCAGAGGCTACGAACGCGGACATCAGCGGTTGGTGTGAGACTCTTTCTGAGGCTATCGACAGCTATCGTAAGGCCAATGCTTCAGAGGCGAATCCAATTGACTATACTTCGCTGATTACGAACCCGAGTTTCGAGGACGGAACGGAAGGCTGGACGGTCGAAGGAATGGGTACGCAAGGCAATTCGGTATTCTCCATTAAGGCTGGTAACACCTACCTGGAACGCTGGGTGAGCAAAGGTAGCAAGGTGGGTGACGGAAGTGCCGTGCAGACGATCAAAGACCTCCCTGTGGGTATGTACCAACTGAAGGTAGCTGCCCAGAATATTCAGGAAGACACGTCGTCGAAAGCACAGAACGGTGCATGGATTGTGGCTAATATCGACAGCCAGAAGGTGACTACCCGCAAGCAGTACACGTTGACATTCACGAACATCGAGCAGGATGCCATCATCGGATTCATCGCAAAAGGAGCTACGGGCAACTGGCTGGCGTGCGACAACTTCCGCCTGTACTATATTGGAGGTGATGAAACGGCTCTTCGTGATGCCCTCACCCGATATATCCAGAATGCGACATCGTTGATGGACAAGAAGATGCACGATGGAGCAAAAGAGCGGCTCGACCTTTGTGCTGAGGCTGCCGTGAAATGCCTGACCGCTTCTGATGGGACAGGTGTTTTCCCCGAGGTATCGACTCCTCTCCGTCTGGCTACAGAGGAGGCAAAACGTTCTATCCTGGCATACGAGGCACTGAATACCACCATCGCTGATGCGAAAGCCACCTACGGCGATGGGAGCAATCCGGGAGCATTCGACTATCTTGTTGCCATCAATACGGCTAAGGCTGTCTTTGAGAGTGGTGCATCGACCTACGAAGAACTGGCTGAACAGATTATGAAGCTGGAGGATGCTAAGATGCTGTTCCTGATGCAATCGCCAACGGGAGCTATTCCGACCATCACAACCGACAAGCGGTATGCACGAGGTGCGACGATGGCATTCGGACGATTCACCTTTAAGCTGAACGGGGCGAAGATAAAGACATCGGGATTCTGCTACAGCACAGAACACAACCCGACCATCTTCGATGAGAAGTCCACCCGAACACTTTCGAACAATGGCTTGATCTACGTGATGGAGAATCTGACACCTGCGACCGTATACTACGTACGTCCTTACATCCTGACAGAAGGCTATCAGGTGGCATACGGCGACGAACTGAAGATTATCACCATTCCGAAGGGGACGATGACTTGGTGGTATAACAACGGTGGAAGCGCAGAGGAGAATGACCGCATCAACTACGCTTTGAAAAACGGTACGAAGATATGGAACGACCTGATGAACATACAGGGAGTGAACCTCAGCATGTCGTACGGTTCTGGTACACCAACTGCAGACTGCAGCTATGGAGGCAGCATGCGAGTTGGACCTAACTCGGCATACCAGCGTACGGGAACCATCATGCACGAGGCAGCTCACGGTGTGGGTGTCGGCACCATTGGAGGTTGGTGGGCACTGCTGGTTAACGGCGAATGGACAGGTGTCCGTGCCAATCAGGTGCTCCAATTCTGGGACAACGACAACTCTGCTAAGATGAAGGGCGACTCTCAGCACATGTGGCCATACGGTATTAATGGTGCACAAGAGGATAGCGGTACCGACCTGTTGTATTATGGAAACGCCCTCATCATCGAGGGTCTGCACGAAGATGGTGTGCAGCCGACAGGCAACTGCTTCGCCACACCAGCCTACACCTACGATTATGTGGACGACCAGTGGTATTACATCCAGAACGAGTCAGCAGACTACGGATTCCAGAAGGCATACCTGCAGGCAACCTCGTCAGGATTGAAATGGACAGAAGTGGCAACAGAAAGCCTCGGAACTGACGAAAGCTATGCATGGACCATTACGTTCGACCCTAAGACCCAGTACTATTCATTCCGCAACGTGGGCACAGGTGCATATATCACCTACAACGGCAGTAAGTTCACCACCACGAAGCGTGAGACACCAACAGCCAGCGAGAAACTGCAACTGATACCGAGCCGTAGCCTCGTCACATGGAAGAACGACGGTAAGAACTATAAGCTACGTGGCTACTGGATGCTGAAAGCCAACGGAGGCTCAGCAACAGCAATGACAGGAGCAGCAAACGGAGCATTGAGCGGCACAAACTTTGACAACGACCAGGATGACACCAACCAGCGATGGCTCATACTGAGCGAAGAGCACGGACTCGCAAGCGGAATAGAAGAAATAATTCATAATTCACAATTCATAATGCATAATGGTGCTATCTATAACCTCAACGGACAGAAGATGGCTGCTCCGCAGAAGGGATTGAATATCATTGGTGGAAAGAAGGTTTGGGTGAAGTAATGTTGATAGTTTAAAAGTTTAAGGGTTTAAGAGGTTTTTAAGCATCTTCCCTAACTGAGGGGAGGAACTATCACAATAATAGTACATTTAGAAACAATAACCCACCCTTATTGCTCGATAAGGCAGGGTTATTGTCCGATAAGGCAGGGTTATTGAGCGGATAAAGGGTCACCCTACCGTTCATGCTTATGATTGAAAAAGGGATGCGGACCGTGTGGTTCGCATCCCTTGATTATGGGTTTCTGTAATGTTTTATCTGACGAGCACTTTACGACCATCAATGATATTGATACCTTTTTGCAGCGAGTTGGTCCGCTGGCCTCTCAAGTTATAGATAGTTCCCTCGCCTTGTGAGAGAATTGGGTTCTTGATTCCTACGGCATTAGGGTCGTAAGAGTGAATCTCGATGTTCGATACAGTAACCTGGTCTTCTGTGTTGACCTTCATGAAGGCAATGTTGAACTCTGCCCACTTGTCGGTAATGCTGAAATCGACGGTGCGGTTGGCACCCACCTCTACGGTGTCCTTGAACACGACGGTCTTATTGTTGTTGGACGACGAAAAACGTGAGAGCTGCAAAGCAACCTTCACACCTGCTTCGCCCTGAGCATCGAACGTAAGACGGTAGTCGCCCTTGACAAACTGGAGTGAGTAATAGACATTAGCGTTGTCATCTACATCCTTTTTCGTTCCTTGTCCGTAAGAGCAGATGGTCTTGCCGCTGTTGATGGTCCATCCGTGACTCTTAGGTGCCCAGCCTTCCTGTTCGATGCAGGGACGCCATTTCAAGGTAATGTCGCATGGGTCATCGAGTGTGTACTGCTTCATGAAGTTCCACATGGTTCTTGATGCATTGCCATCTTCGGTGTTACTGGTTTCGGGTGAGTGCCCCATGCCGTTCATTGAATAGAAAACAATTGGGAATCCGCCTTCACCAGCCTCGTAAACCTTCTTGGTGAACTTGCCAGACTTGGTTGTTGTAACGGGTACTGGGTTACAACCGTTGCGAGCCACTACGTTGTCGATAATCTTGCTGACGTACTGTGACTTCACTAGGTCATCGTTCGTGCCGTGGATGTGCAGGAATGGCACGGGACGGTAACCGGTGTGATGAAGGTGGAACTCGTTGATGGGGTAGCCGCTGATAGATGCGTAGGCTGCGAATACATCACCGAGAAGATTCGCAACCGTGTAAGTCATCATACCACCGTTGGAGAATCCACAGCAGTAGATGCGCTTACGGTCGATGCTGTAATTCTTGGCTACATCCTCAATGATGGCAAGAATGTAGTCGATGTCTCCGCTCCATTCACCAGTCGAATTCCATCCAGGAAGCTCCATGTTTCCGAAGAATGGGAATTTCACGTTCTCACCATGCCCATAAACCACGATGATGCCAGTCGTGTCAGCAATGCCATCGAACGCCGGCTGTTTGTTGTCGGACGAGCCGCCAGTTCCGTGCAGACAGAATACGAGAGCGGTGTTCTCCTTCACTTTGTTAGGCACATACAACTTGTACTTGCGGGTCTTTGTGCCGACCTTGATGTTCACTGTTTTGTCAACCTTTGCTGCACACGTCAGTGAGAAGCAAGCCAAAAGAATGGCTGTAGTAAATACTTTGGTAATAGTTTTCATAAGAAACTGTTTTTAGTTGTTGATAAATAATTGTTGATTATAGGTTTTCACCGTTTACAGTTACGTTCTTGACCGTCAGGTTCTCGATGTACTCGGGATGGTAGTTCGATGTGCGTGCCTGGATGATGCAATCTTCGAACAGGAAGTCCTTCAAGTGATATTGGTCCTCACGGGGAGTGACATTGAAGAATGTGTTACACTCAAGACGGATGCGCCGCATCACGATGTTGTTGCTATACGACATGGGCGTATCCTTACGGTCTTTCAAATCGTAGAACTGTGTCCATGGGCGCACCAGAAGGAAATTGCTCGCATTGCCCGTGATGTCCTCCACCGTTATATATTCATAATGCTGTGGAGTGTCGGGTCGCATCTTCAGCCATAGCAGGTTAGTGGCTTCATCAACCCGGATGCGACGCATCACGATGTTGTGGTCGTAGATGCTCTCGCTACCACACGTGACACAACTGGCACAGTAGCCGAATGTGCAGTCCTCGATGATGATATTCTCATTACCACCGTTCTCCGGCATCTTCACGGGGTCGTCGGCCCACGGACCTTTTCCTCCCTTAAGTGCCACAGCATCATCGTCGACCGACATGTAGCAGCCCTTCACCAGCATGTTACGGCAGGCATCGATGTCGATGGCATCAGTCGAAGGTGCACGCACAGGCTTGTAGAGCGATGTGATGTGCAGGTTCAACAGCTTCACGTTCTCCGACTTATAATAATGGGTCGTCCAGAAAGGAGAATTCTGAAGACTCACGTTTTCAATCTGCACGTTCTTGCAATTCGATATGTAAACCAGACGCGGACGCTGCTCGTCCTTGTTTGTACACTGCGGATTCCAACTGCGACGCAACCAGAATGCCTTCCAATAAGGAAGCCCATTCCCGTCGATGGTTCCTTCGCCTGAAATGGTGAATCCATCCAGACCGTCAGCATTCACCAATGCGGGGAAATACTTGCAGGTCTCACCTTCGATACGTGTCGTCATCACGGGAAAGTCGCTGATATCAGTAGAACCTTTCAACACGGCACCCTTCTCGAGATAGAGATGCGTACCCTGCTTAAAGAACAAAGCGCCGGACATGAATGTACCCGATGGAACGACCATCACACCCCCACCATCAGCAGCAATGCGGTCGATGAGTGCTTGCAGTTGCTGGGTGTAGATCTTGCCATCCATCATCACACCATAGTCCGTGATGCGATACAGCCGCCCTAAACGGGAGAGGTCGATGTGGGTGGTGTCGCGGAACCATGCAGGTATCTCTGTGCCATCGGGAAAGAGGTCCTTCGTCGGTTTCTTCGCTGAAGCAACAGGCACAATAACGGATAACAGCGCAAGTGTGACTGTAAGTATTATTTTCATCTCAATAAGCATTTATTGACCGCAAAATTAACAAATAATTATGAATAATACATTATAAATTGTAAATTAATTTGTATCTTTGTAGCAAATTATCATCATAATGGACGAAATCAATAACGAGATAGATCCAATTTCAACAAACGATTCGGACACACTACATAGTGATTACGACCCCATGAAGATGCAAGACGGCATCACCCATCATCTGAGTGGAATGTATCAGACATGGTTCTTGGATTATGCAAGTTATGTCATCCTGGAACGTGCCGTACCTTACATCATGGACGGATTGAAACCCGTGCAGCGCCGTATCATGCATACCATGAAGCGCATGGATGACGGCCGCTATAACAAAGTTGCCAACATCGTAGGTGAAACCATGAAGTTCCACCCCCATGGTGATGCATCTATCAAAGATGCATTGGTTCAGTTGGGACAGAAAGAATTGCTGATTGACTGTCAGGGAAACTGGGGTAACATCCTTACGGGTGATGATGCTGCCGCAGGACGATACATAGAGGCGCGCCTGTCGAAATTTGCCAATGATGTGGTGTTCAACCCTAAGACAACAGAATGGATGTTGTCGTACGATGGTCGCAACAAAGAACCTATTTCGTTACCTGTCAAGTTCCCCTTGCTCCTTGCGCAAGGTGCAGAAGGTATTGCTGTGGGACTATCTACCAAGATTCTCCCTCATAATTTCAACGAACTTTGTGAGGCTGCGGTTAGTTATCTGCATAACGAACCATTCCAACTTTATCCTGATTTCCTGACAGGAGGTTCGATTGATGTGTCGAAATACAATGACGGTCAGCGTGGAGGAATGGTCAAGGTAAGAGCGAAGATAGAGAAACTGGATACAAAGACACTTGTCATTCGTGAGATACCATACGGCAAGACAGCTACCACACTGATTGACTCGATACTAAAAGCAATCGATAAGGGCAAGATAAAGGCTCGTAAAGTGGACGACAATACTGCAGCTAACGTAGAAATATTGATACATCTGATGCCTGGAGTATCGAGTGACAAGACCATAGATGCACTCTATGCATTCACCGATTGCGAAATCAGCATCAGCCCTAACTGCTGTGTCATTGATGATCGTATGCCGCAGTTCCTTACTGTGAGTGATGTGTTACGTCGATCGGTCGATTACACCAAATACCTTATTAAGCGTGAATTGGAAATCCGTCGTGATGAACTCCTGGAGCAGTTGCATTTCTGTTCATTGGAGAGAATCTTCATTGAGGAGCGCATCTATAAGGGAAAGCCATTCGAAAATGCAGAGAACACCGATGCTGCTCTCAAGTATATTGACGAACGACTTGAACCGTTCAAGAAAGATTTCATACGCGAGGTGACACGTGATGACTTGTTGCATCTGCTTGAAATCAAGATGCAGCGTATTCTTAAGTTTAATAAGGATAAGGCAGATGAACTGATTGCCAAGATCAAGCAGGAGTTGGAAGACATTGCCCGTGACTTGGCTAATTTGGTAGAGGTCACAGCTGAATGGTTCAATTATTTGCAAAAAAAATACGGAGAGGAGCATCCTCGTTTGACAGAGATACGTAACTTCGACACGATTCAAGCTGCAACTGTGGCTGAAGCTAATCAGAAACTCTACATCAATCGTGCCGACGGATTTATTGGAACCAGCCTGAAGAAAGATGAGTTTATCTGCAACTGTAGTGATCTCGATGACATCATTATTTTTTATAAGGATGGTACGTATAAGGTGACAAAAGTGGCAGAGAAGGTATTTGTAGGCGAAACAGAAAAAGCAAAGAACGAGAAGCGAAAGACAGAGATCATCCATGTGGCTGTATTCAAGAAGAACGACACACGTACTATCTATAATGTTTGTTACAAAGATGGTAAGAGCGGTATCACCTACATGAAACGCTTTAACATACCGACCTTGAATCGCGACCGTGAGTACGATGTAACGATGGGAACTCCAAAATCACGTATCACCTATTTCACTGCTAATGCGAACGGTGAGGCAGAAATTATCAAGGTGACTTTGAAAGAACAACAGAAAACCAAGATAAAGAAGCTGGTGTTCGATCAGGATTTCAGTGAGATAGACGTGAAAGGACGAGGTGCGAGAGGTAACATCCTCACGAAATACGATGTGTTGCGTATCGGACTGAAATCGCATGGAGGAAGTACGCTGGGAGGACGTGATGTGTGGTTCGATAACGATGTGAAACGACTTAATTACGAGAATCACGGTCTGTATCTGGGTGAGTTCTTTAACGAAGACCTGATACTTGTCATTCTCGACAACGGAGAGTTCTATACTACGAACTTCGATATCAACAATCACTACGAGCAGAACATCCTACGCATAGAGAAATTCAACAGCGAGAAAGTATGGACAGCTGTGCTGTGGGATGCAGACAATCAGGGTTTACCATATATCAAACGTTTTATGATGGAATCTTCGCAGAAACACCAAAATTTCCTTGGTGATAATGCGGATTCACGATTGATACTTCTTTCGGATCAGCCAACACCAAAGTTGATACTCACATTTACAGATCCTGACACATTCCGAGGACCACAAGAGTTGGATGTGGAAGAGTTTATTGCCGTGAAGGGTTTCAAGGCAAAAGGCAAGAGACTTACCACTTGGGCACTCGATTCCGTAACAGAAGTTCTGAGCGCAGTAGAAGAATCTGACGCAGTTGATGAACCAGATACTCCGGGAGAACTGGATAATCTGGAAAATCCGGATATTCCAGAAGAGCTAGAACCAGAGCCCGAGCCAGAACCCGAGCCAGAACCCGAGCCAGAACCCGAACCTGTACCCGAACCTGTACCCGAACCTGTACCCGAACCTGTACCGGAACCTGTACCGGAACCTGAACCGGAGCCAGAACCTGAACCAGAGCCTGAACCAGAACCAGAACCTGAGCCCGAGCCCGCTCCAGAACCTGAGCCCGAGCCTGAGCCCGAGCCAGAGCCTATTTCTGACGAAGAGTATCATAAGACCAATCCTCCTCATGATGAAGGCCCGATTCAGCTAACATTGTTTTAACAGACTTTGAGGTGCGTACTATACATATTGTTTTTCCTTCTTCCAATGTGTTCGATGGCACAAGAGAAGCAGGAATCCACTACAAGGTTATTTGTTGGTGGAGGTTGGGCTAATGTGTTAGACACCTATTTGTCACCTTATTCATATAAAGGTACGGTGTTTAATTTTATTGTTGAACGCCAATACGAGCATACGATGCATCGTACGTCCTTACATATGTCCTTGTCAGAGAATCCTGCAGGAAACGTAAATGAATATGAGTTCGGGGTGGCGTATGGTGTAGCACACCATTTCCAACTGATGAAAAAAGGTGCTTTCAATTTAAAGGCCGGACCTATGGGACATCTGTATGTAGGTGGTATCTATAACGAACGCAACGGAAACAACCCTGGACAAGCAAAACTTTCACTGATGCTTGACGCATCTGCTTTGGCTACCTACGACTTCCGTTTGTGGCGTAAGGATTTCCAGTTGGAATATTCTATTGATGTCCCTTTTATCGGATTGGCTTATTCTCCTCAGTTCGGTCAGTCATACTATGAGGAATTTGTTCTCGGCAACTATGACCACAACTGCGTGATTGCACATCCATTCAACACACCATCACTCCGTCAACGCTTTGTTGTTGATTTCAAATTGAAAAAGCGTGGATGTTTGTATTGGGGGTATAATGGTGAATTGTTCCAAACAAAGTATAACGGACTACGCCATCACTCGTATTTACATTCAATCATTTTGGGTATTAAATTATGAGACAGTTATTCCGCCACATACTATATATAATAGGTTTGACTCTGGTGCTTGCTGCTTGTGTTGGTGAGGAGTTGCCGACAGCAGATACGCCCCAAGGTAACTTAGATGCATTATGGCAGCTACTGGATGAGAGATACTGCTTTTTCGACTATAAGAAAGCAGAATTGGGAGTGGACTGGAATGAGGTTCATGAACGTTATAGAAAAAAAGTATCTCCCAAAATGACATCATTACAACTGTTCGAGGTATGTTGTGCCATGATAGCTGAGTTGAAAGACGGGCATGTTAATTTAGGTGCATCATTTAACCTTGGACGTAATTGGAGCTATTGGGAGGATGAACCTGAGAACTATTACGATTCTATTGCACGAAGTTACTTAGGTCATGAGTATGGTATTGCTTCAAGTCTAAAATATACGGTATTTGATGACAACATAGGTTATATTCGTTGTGAGAGTTTCGAAAACGGTCCTGGTAATGGGAATGTTAGCAGTGTGTTATCGATTCTGGCTCCTTGTAATGGACTGATTATAGACTTGCGTAATAATGGAGGCGGAAGTCTTACAAATGCAGAATGTCTTGCTTCTCATTTCACAAACGAGAAAGTATTGGTAGGTTATGTCTATCACAAAACGGGTAAGGGACATAATGATTTCTCAACAATGAAACCAGAGTATCTGGAGCCGGCCAAGGGAACCCGATGGCAGAAAGAAGTGGTTGTGATTACCAACCGCCAGTGTTTCTCTGCAGCAAATGATTTTGTCAAAATGATGCACTGCCTGCCTCATGTCACTCTGCTTGGCGATCGTACCGGTGGCGGTTCGGGCATGCCCTTCATGCAGGAGCTTCCTTGCGGATGGAGCGTAAGATATAGCGCGGTCGTAACGGTCGACCATGACAAGAAGCATATCGAATTTGGCATCGACCCCGATGTGAAAGTCAGCATGAATATGGAGGATGTCATGAGGAAGAAAGATACACTAATCGAACAGGCTCGAACCATCCTTCGCCAGAAGGCTAATGAGACACCCTAGGCCTCGTTGTTTTTCCCCCTAAGGGGAAAGATCTTTCCCTCCTAGGGGAAAAGTTTTTCCCACGTAGGGGAATATTTGTGTCTGGCGCATCTCTCAAATCCTGTCCCACAGAGCAATGAGTTTTTCTCTTTCCGTTGCATAGATAATGTATTTCCACGAAACGACAAAAAGAAATGCAGTATTATGAATAAAAATGGATGAATATTCTTTTTTATTTTGTAACTTTGCAGTTGAAATGATTGACTATAGTGTCTTCAACGGAAAAAGGGCAGCATTCTTCACACTTGGATGCAAGCTCAACTTTGCCGAGACTTCTACGCTCGGTGAGACGCTGATGTCGTATGGTGTGACGAAAGCCAAGAAGGGCGAGGTGGCAGACATCTGTATCGTCAACACCTGCACCGTTACCGCTATGGCTGACAGTAAATGCCGGCAAGCCATTCATAAAATCATCAAGGATCATCCTGGTGCGTTGGTAGCAGTCACTGGCTGTTATGCTCAGTTGCAGCCCCAACTCATTAGCGACATCCCTGGAGTCAATATCGTCGTAGGAGCACAACAACGTAGCGACCTGATTAATCAGATTTGCTATCAGCTACAGACAGATTCTCCCCATAGAGAGGGAGATGCCCATAGGGCAGAGGGGGTCTTCTTCCCCTCCTGTTCACGTGGCGACCGCACTCGTTACTTCCTTAAGGTACAGGATGGGTGTAATTATTTTTGTACTTATTGTACCATTCCGATGGCGCGTGGAAGAAGCCGTAACGGTTCTATTGCGTCCTTGGTGGCTCAAGCGAAACAAGTGGCAGAACAGGGCGGAAAGGAAATTGTGCTTACAGGTGTGAATATTGGAGATTTCGGACGAACGACCAAAGAGACGTTCCTTGATTTGATAAAAGAACTGGATAAGGTAGAGGGAATAGCTCGTTTCAGAATCTCGTCCATTGAGCCCAATCTGCTCACGGATGAGATTATCGAGTTTTGTGCCCAGTCACGTGCCTTTATGCCTCATTTTCATATTCCGCTGCAAAGTGGATGCGATGAAGTCCTGAAATTGATGCATCGTCACTATGACACAGCCCTGTTCCGACACAAGATAGAGCGTATCAAACAATTGATGCCTGATTGTTTCATTGGAGTGGATGTGATGACTGGTACAAGGGGCGAAACCCCAGAGTATTTTGAACAAGCTTACGATTTTATCAAGAGTCTCGACATCAGTCAGTTACATGTTTTCACGTATTCCGAACGGCCAGGTACGAAAGCACTGGAGATACCTCATATGGTCAGCCCGAAGGAGAAACATATTCGAACCCAACGGCTTTTGGAACTCTCCGACCAGAAGACACATGCATTCTATCAGAGTTTTATCGGAAAGAAGGCAAAGGTTCTGCTTGAGCACACTTCACGACTTAACAAGCCTATGAATGGTTTCACGGATAACTATATCAGGATAGAAATCCCCAACCATCCAGAATTAGATAACCAGATAGTAGAAGTACAACTGGGCGAATTCAATCAAACCAAAGATGCGCTATGTGCAAAGTTGCTATCGTCATATTAAACTGGAACGGAGCGGACATGATGCACCGCTATCTACCTTCTGTCATCCAATGCTCACAAGGTGAAGGAGTAGAAGTCATCGTTGCCGATAACGCATCGAGCGACAATTCCATCTCGCTATTGCAAACAGAGTTCCCTAATATCCGCATCATCCGTCTCGATCAGAACTACGGCTTTGCTGATGGCTACAACCGAGCCCTGCGTGAAGTCGAAGCCACCTATTATTTATTGCTGAATAGCGATGTAGAAATACGTCAGCCCCAATGGCTGAACCCCATGATTGACTATCTGGAAGCCCATCCACAAGTGGCAGCTTGCCAACCAAAGTTATTAAAGCTACAGACCCACCCCCTTACCCCTCCCTGCATGGAGGGGAGTGGTCACCACGAGGCGTTACCATCGGATGGTAATTACTCCCCGCCCTCACAGGGAGGGGCACAGGGGGAGGGTCTCTTTTTCGAATACGCTGGTGCTTCAGGTGGGTTTATCGATCGCTACGGCTACCCTTACTGTCGAGGCAGGGTTTTCGACACCATTGAGGAAGACAAAGGGCAGTATGACAATATCGCACCAGTGATGTGGACAACAGGAGCAGCCATGATGGTACGCTCCGACATCTATTGGAAGGCGGGCGGGCTCGATGCACGCTTCTTTGCCCACATGGAAGAAATCGACCTCTGCTGGCGTATGCGAATCATGGGCTATGAGTTGGCATGCATTCCTCAGTCTACCGCCTACCATCTTGGTGGAGCCACACTGAATCAAGGCAATCCACGCAAGACATTCCTTAATTTCCGCAACAACCTGCTCATGCTCTACAAG
>CAMYYX010000033.1 GCA_947303695.1 uncultured Prevotellaceae bacterium
CCACTCTCTGTTGCATCCCAGCTGATGCAGTGAGTGAATCGAAACTTCTCATCAAGGAAGAGGGTATCTTCGCAGGTGAAGAGATTGCCAAGCAGGTGTTCCATAGGTTCGACCCCACAATGCAGGTAGAGGTGTTTATTCATGATGGCGCTCATGTCTATCCAGGCGATATTGTGATGAGTGTAAAGGGCAAGATTCAGAGCCTGTTGCAGACAGAGCGTTTGATGCTCAACATCATGCAGCGTATGAGTGGCATTGCTACGATGACCAACCGTTATGTGAAGCGTTTGGAGGGTACGAAGACCCGTGTGCTTGACACCCGCAAGACCACACCAGGTATGCGTATGTTGGAGAAAGAGGCTGTGAAGATCGGTGGGGGTGTAAACCATCGTATAGGCCTGTTTGATATGATTCTGCTGAAGGATAATCATATTGACTTCGCTGGTGGCATTGAAAACGCTATCACCCATTGCCATCAGTATCTCAAAGAGAAGGGCAAGGACCTGAAGATTGAGATTGAAGTGCGTGGTTTTGATGAACTAAACGAGGTCTTGCGTGTTGGAGGTGTTGACCGTATCATGCTCGACAACTTCACACCAGAAGAAACGCGTAAGGCTGTAGCGCTCATAGACGGTAAGTACGAGATAGAATCGAGTGGCGGCATTACATACGACACTATTCGCGATTATGCTGAGTGTGGTGTGGATTTCGTTTCTGTAGGTGCTTTAACTCACAGTGTGAAGGGTCTGGACATGAGTTTTAAAGCCGTAGATTCGAGTAAGTTGAAGATATAAATGAAAAATGTTAAATAGTAAATGAGATAACCTTTATTTAACCTAATTATTTATTTAAATTAAACGAACAATTATGAAGACAATGAAACTGATGCTTACAGTGCTCGTCGCATTGTTCGCAATGACCGCCAATGCGCAGTCAAATGAATTAGTAGCAAAGTACAAAGGACAAGATGGTGTGAAGTCTGAGGACATGATGTCAGACGTAAAACGTATGGTTGATATGTTTGCCCAGATGCCTGCACAGGGTGGTGGCGCTCCAGGTATGCCTGATATGAGTGCTATGGCAGCTCAACTCAAGACCATCAAAACTTATACCGTGCTGACTCCAAGTGGTGACAAGGCTGCCGCTATGAAGGCTGATGTTGAGGCTTTGAAGAGCAAGGGCTATACCACACTGATTGAATTTGTAGAAGGAGATGGCGGCATGGGTCAGATGGGTGCTATGCCAGAACCAAAGGCAGGTCCTGATGGTGTAAAGCGTCTACAACTCCCCAACATGTTCCAGCAGATGGGTGGTGGTTCAATGCAAGCTTATGCAAAGGTGACAGACAACAAGTTCAACGAAGTCATCTTCTTCAGTGCAGGTCAGCAGACTTCACTTTCGTATGTTGAGGCAAACGGTCTGACCGTTGACAACCTCATGATGATCATGATGATTCCAATGATGCGCAACATGGGACAAGGTGGCGGATTCGGAGGAGGATTCTAATGTAATGCATAATCCATAATGCATAATTCATAATTTAATATTAAATGAAAAGAAACATTCTTCTGACAGCATTGGCAATTGTGGGTATGCAGTTGCCAATGCTCCATTCTGTAGCTTGTACGAACCTCATCGTCGGTAAGAAAGCATCGGTAGATGGGAGTGTCATCGTGAGCTACAATGCCGACTCCTACGGCATGTACGGCAATATGTACCGTCATATAGGAGGCACTCACCAGGCAGGTGAGATGCGTAAGATTTATGAGTGGGACACCAACAAGTATCTGGGCGAGATTCCTCAGGCTGCCCGAACTTACAACGTAGTGGGACAGATGAACGAAAACCAAGTCAGCATCTGCGAAACTACGTTCGGTGGACGCGAAGAGGTGGTTGACCCCAAAGGTATTATCGACTACGGAAGCCTCATTTACATCGGGTTGGAACGTTCACGCACTGCTCGTGAGGCCATTCAGATTATGACCGACCTCGTAGCGAAGTATGGCTATTGCAGCGAAGGCGAGACCTTTACGATTGCCGACAAGAACGAGGTGTGGGTGATGGAGATGGTCGGTATGGGACCAGGTTCGCAGAATGCTGCATGGGTAGCTGTACGTGTGCCTGATGACTGCATTTGTGCACACGCCAATCAGAGTCGTATCACCCGTTACTTCCAGTTGTTCCCCAAGCAGGATGTGCTTTATAATAAGGATAATGTGAAGTTTGCACGCGAGAAGGGTTACTTCAGCGGTAAAGATGCTGAGTTCAGTTTCCGCGATGCCTTCAATCCGCTCGATTTTAGCGGTATCCGTTATTGTGATGCACGTGCTTGGAGTTTCTTCAATCATCACGTCAGTGGAATGGATCAATACCTCCCATACCTCAATGGTGAGGACATGAAGGGCGAGATGCCTTTGTATATGAAACCTAATCATCAGCTCACTGTTCAGGACATCAAGAACGGAATGCGTGACCACTATGAGGGTACCGCACTCGACATCACCAAGGATCTTGGTGCAGGCCCGTATACCATGCCTTACCGTCCAAGTCCGCTAAGTTTCAAAGTGGACGAGCAGGAGTATTTCAATGAGCGTCCGACAAGTACCCAGCAGACAGGCTTCACATTTGTTGGTCAGATGCGTAGTTGGTTGCCAGATGCTGTTGGAGGCATTGTGTGGTGGGGTAACGATGATGCCAACATGGTACCTTACACACCTGTGTATTGTGGTGTGAGCGACATCCCTCAGTGCTATGTACGTATCGCAGGTGAACAGGACGAACTGACCTTCTCATGGGGTTCAGCTTTCTGGATGCAGAACACTGTCAGTAACATGGTCTATCCATATTATAGTAAGATGTATCCCGATTTGCGTAAGGCTATCGATGAACTTGAGGCTGCTTACGTGAAGGAGCTAACTGAGATTGACCGTGAGGGACAGAAACTATGTGAGAGTCAGGCAAATGCCGTAGGACGCTATCTGGCAAACTATAGCAATAAGGCAGCTGATGAAATGATGCAGCGTTGGGACCGTCTTTACAAGTACCTCATCGTAAAGCATAACGATATGGTAGTGAAGCGTGAGAAAGACGGACAGTTCGAGCGTACACCCGATGGTTTTGCTGCTCCGACCGTACGTCCTGGTTATCCAGTTGAATTCAACAAGCGAGTGGTAAAGGAAACAGGCAATCGCTATAAGATGAAATAATCCGTCACAAGTAGAACGCTTGTGTCAGTCTTTGGTACTCCTTAGAATATGTGTTCTGGGGAGTACGTATTATTAATAATGTGTGCTCCGTTTCATGAGGTGTACGGCAGAATGCCAACATCGTGCGTTTGAACGGACGTGTAGGACTTCCTTTCACGTCACAGCGTCGCAAAAGATATAACCCATGTATAGCGGCTGTTCCGATAACTTGATCAGTAGCAGAGTAGGGGAGGATGACGTCGAATTCACCTTCGTTGTCCAAGAGTCGACCTGCTCCTTCAATCAGTTGTTCAAACGTGAGTGATGAGGTGTGCTTGGCATTGTGTATCTGTTCCGTCTTGCTTTGGGTGTCTTCCTCATAGAATGGAGGATTGGAAATGATGAGGTCGTACTTTCCTTCGTTGAAAGTTTCTAATGCGATATGTTGAATGTCGATGTTCTGGAAGGGTGAATGTGCTACGTTCTCACGTGCCTGTTCTACAGAGGCCAGGTCGATATCGATACCTGTAATCGTTGCCTGTGGAAACCTCTGAGCCATCATCAGTGCAATCAGTCCGCTGCCTGTTCCGATGTCGAGAATTGATAGTTGACAATTGGCAGTTGACAGTTGATGGTGGCCTGCCCAACTTCCGAGTAATACTCCGTCAGTTCCTACTTTCATGCTACACCGGTCGTGACGGACAGAAAACTGTTTGAATTGAAAACTATCTGAACCCATATCGACAACAAAGGTAGTTAAAGCCGAGAGAAATACAAAACAAATGGAATATATTTTTATTTCCGAGGTGATATTTTATCTTCAACGAAGTTAAATTTGCGAAAAACAAAGTTAATTGTTGAAAGTTTATCGTAGAAAGATGGTTGTGAGTTTAAAGTTTTAGGTTTTATTGTACAATATGTATTGTACATTATACATTTTTTTGTATCTTTGCACACAATTCATCAATATTGACTAATTTATGAAAGCTTTAAACAAACGTACGGCCCCTAAGAGTGTGGCACCTGAGAGAATCATTCAGTTTGGTGAGGGTAATTTCCTCCGCTGTTTTGTCGATTGGATCATCTACAAGATGAACCGTAAAACTGATTTCAATTCCAGCGTAGTGGTGGTGCAGCCTATCGAACGTGGTATGGTCGATTGGCTGAATGGACAGGACTGTCTGTATCATGTCAACCTGCAAGGCCGGTTGAATGGTGAGGTGGTGAACAAACTGACGAGAATCGACTGCATCAGTCGTGCGTTGAACCCATATAGTCAGAATCAGGCGTTTCTTTCTTTGGCCGACCAGCCTGAGATTCGTTTCGTCATTTCAAACACCACAGAGGCAGGCATTGCTTTCGACCCTAGTTGTAAGCTTACCGATGCCCCGGCATCCTCTTATCCTGGAAAACTGACTCAGTTGCTCTATCGTCGCTATCAGACTTTCAATGGAGCACACGATAAGGGACTCATCATCATGCCTTGCGAGTTGATATTCCTCAATGGACACCATCTTAAGGAGTGTATCTATCAGTATATTGAACTATGGAAATCCGATTTTGGAAAGAACTACGAAGGCTTCAAGGAGTGGTTCACTAACTACTGCTATGTTTGTGCGACCCTCGTTGACCGCATCGTGCCAGGATTTCCACGTAAAGACATCAAGTCTATCCAAGAGCAGATATGCTATGAAGACAATCTCGTGGTACAAGGTGAGGCATTCCATCTCTGGGTCATCGAGAGACCTGAGAATATGTCGATTGAGCAGTTGAAAGCCGAATTCCCAGCAGAGAAGGCAGGATTGCATGTACTGATTGCAGAGTCAGAGAAGCCTTATCATGAACGCAAGGTGACTTTGCTAAATGGTCCGCATACTGTGCTTAGTCCTGTTGCATTCTTGAGTGGTATCAACATTGTTCGTGATGCATGTAACGATCCAATAGTAGGTAAATATATTCACAAAGTGCAGTTCGATGAACTGATGCAAACCCTCAACCTTCCGATGGATGAGTTACAGCAGTTTGCTGCCGATGTGCTCGAGCGTTTCAATAATCCGTATGTTGATCATCAGGTGACGAGTATCATGCTCAATTCGTTCCCGAAATACGAGACACGCGACCTGCCGGGTTTGAAGACCTACCTCGATCGTAAGGGTGAACTGCCTCAAGGATTGGTGTTTGGATTGGCTGCTATCATCACCTATTATAAAGGCGGTAAGCGTTCCGATGGTGCAGAAATTGTACCGAACGATGCACCTGAAATAATGCAACTGCTGACCGACCTTTGGGCCACAGGTGATACGCAAAAGGTGGCTGAAGGTGTTCTTTCTGCTACGATGATCTGGCATGAAGATCTGAACAAGATACCTGGACTGACAGCATTGGTAAAGTCTGATCTTGATAAGATTCAGTCGCTCGGTATGCTCGAAGCAGTGAAGACCATCCTATAGACGTTATAACGAGATTACATCATCCCGTCATAACGATATAACGTTATATTGAAAATGAGAAAAGCCATCGTTCTTTTTCTATTCATGATATGCGCGGCTTTGTCGGCTCAAATACCAGTCGATACGGTTGCGTTTGTGCCGATGTCTTGGAACCAAGCCCGTCGTCAGACCAAGTACGAGTGGTACATCTCCAAGCAAGCACGCGCGGTTGCTGACAGCATCGTGAAATACCAATTGCCAACAGGAGGATGGGTAAAGAACCAAGATTGGGGACTTCATCCTGATAGTGCCTACATCAGCGATTGCATGGAGACCGGTATAGGAGGAACTATCGATAATGGAGCCACTTATCAGGAGATGGAGTTTCTTGCCAAGATGTATTACTATACCAACCTCATTGCCTATCGTGTGGCGTTCCTCAATGGGCTTGATTTCCTGCTGGGCATGCAGTACGAAAACGGAGGCTGGCCTCAGTTCTATCCACCGAGAGAGAAAGGTCACTACTCTAGTCATATCACTTTTAACGACAATGCAATGGTCAATGTGATGAAGTTCTTGCTGACTATCTCGCGCAACGATGAACCGTACGATATGTTGTGGTTGAAACCTGAACAACGTGAGGCGTGTAAGCGAGCGTACGATCGAGGAGTGGAGTGCATCCTCAATTGTCAGATTATGGTCGACGGACAACCCACCGTGTGGTGTCAGCAACACGATGAGATTACCTTGAAACCTACCCAAGCACGTGCCTACGAGCTCCCTTCCTTCTGTGGGGCAGGCGAGACCGTTGAAATCGTCGAGCTGTTGCTATCGCTCCCCAATCCATCCGAACGCGTCATCATGGCCATCGATGGAGCTATCCGTTGGTTGGAGAATCATAAGATAGAAGGCAAAGCGATCGAGCGATATACCAATGCTGATGGCAAAGCTGATTACCGAGTTGTCGATCGTCCGGGAGCACCTGCCATGTGGGCACGCTTCTACGACCTCATTAATGGAGAACCTTTGTTCTGCGGACGCGACGGCATACCTCGCAAACGTGTGGAAGACATCGAATACGAACGTCGTAATGGTTACAGTTGGTTTGGCACACAGCCCCAACGACTCATCAACCAATACAAAGACTGGTCAGCACGTGTGCTCGACCAATACATATTGTACGATGAAGAGGAGTGAAAACAAAACTTTCGCACCCCCTTCAAATCTAAATAACTATAAAAACTAAAAAATAATCATTATAAATGCTTCATTATAAATTATTTTCCCTATCTTTGCAAAAAGAATTAGAGATTAGAGATTAATTATTAACAACTAAAACCAAGAAAACATTATGGCTAAGAAATGGATTTGCCCCGTTTGTGGGTATGTACATGAGGGAGACACCCCTCCAGAGAAATGTCCTCAGTGTAAGGTTCCTGGAAGTAAATTCAAAGAGATGGTAGCAACTGAAGGAATTCAGTTTGCATGTCAGCACGAGTTAGGAGTAGCAAAAGCAATTCCCGATACAGAAGAAGGAAAGTTTGTCCTGCAGGGACTGAAAGATCACTTCGCAGGTGAGTGCTCAGAAGTTGGTCAGTACCTCGCTATGAGCCGTCAGGCTGATCGTGAAGGTTATCCTGATATCGCAGAAGCATTCCGTCGCTATGCGTTCGAAGAGGCAGATCATGCTGCAAGGTTCTGCGAACTGCTTGGTGAAATCTGCTGGGATACCAAGACCAACCTCGAGAAGCGTATGCAAGCAGAAGGTGGTGCATGTGAAGCAAAACTCGAGATTGCCAAGGTGGCAAAGAAACTCAATCTCGATGCCATCCACGACACCGTACACGAAATGGCTAAGGACGAAGCACGCCATGGAGCTGGATTCCAAGGCTTGTTCAACAAGTATTTCAAGTAAGGTACTTGTTTGGGCGAAAAACAAAAGCGGAGTATCCTGTAGGGTACTCCGTTTGCTTTAATTGACTCTCTGTGGCTTCTTTATCTTTGTGAGTGTCTGCATAATAGCCTGCCCGGTGTATTTGAGGGTGAGTTCGTCGTGTGACGATTCGAATACTTCTGCACGATGTTCTTCAATCATCATGTCAATGATGGGCTGCACAACCGCAGTATCAGCATATGCACGCATGAGATTTACATAGTATTGCTCATCGTATTCGGCTTCTGGGTCGAGGGCGTATCCTTTCGAGAACTTGTAAGTGCAATAGTCGCCTTTCTGTACGAGTTCGCCTCCATCGAGTGACCATGTGCCCTGATAGTCGGTGTCGTATTCAATAATGACGGTGTAGGGTGCGTCGGCTTCTTTGACATACAGGTTGAAAAAGACTTGGAATGATCCGAACTCTTTTTCTGTGAAATCGTTGCAGAACTCGTCAAGATCTTCAAGAAGATAGGTCATGGTTCCATTAGGAATGCTGTCGCCTTGTACGGTGGTGGAGTAAGTGGATGAATAACTCCATTGCCCAATGATAAGTTTCTCCCGTTTGCTTGGTTCGCAGGAGACAAGTAGTAGTAAAATGGCGAATAAAATAGTAAACTGTCTCATCATAGATCCGGTATTTGGTATTTTTGTCGTTGCAAAGATAATAAATAATATATAATATACAATGTATAATGTGGAATAAAATGTGTATTCATACATTAAATTGAATGAAATAGCTCCATAATTCTATATTTTTTGCAGAATCTGTTGTTATTCACTCTACTACTCATAACTTTTTACTAACTTTGCATTCGTTTTCAAGATGAAATATTCTGTATGCATATTATCGCTCGTGTGTGGCATGTGTTGCATGTCCTTTTCGTCTTGCCATTTCGGTCAGGACGAAAAGAGTGATGATGATGGGAACGACTCGTTGAGGGGGGACTCTTTAGGACTTGAGGAGCTGAACCTGTTTGAAGAGGTGGTGATACCGAAGGCGGCAGATGAGGTGTTTGATGACTTTCTGTTCAGCTACATCTCGAATGGCTCGTTTGCCCGTGAGCGGACGGTGGGTGCCGTGGGTGAGTTGACGATGGATGACGATGGTGCCGCTGTGATGATTTATGAACGTGAAAACGATCTGGAATTGCAGAAAGATACTTCGTTGCAGCAGGTGACGGTGGAGCAAGTGGAGTGGGATGGAAATGTAATCCACAATTATCGATTTGGCAAACGACATGGTCAATGGTTCCTGACAGAAGAGGATGATGATGACATATCGGACAATCCGAACGCATCATTTCTTGTGTTCCTGAAGGATTTCTTCACGGATTCGTTGTATCGCCATGAATCGCTTCAGCTTCCGTTGCAATTTAGATTTTATTCAGAAGAGGATGAGGGGATGATAGAAACAGAATTGTCGTATGAGGAATGGAGTGTACTCTATAATGACTTGCCACGATTGGATGACATCATGTATAACGTGGATTATGGACAGTCGCTTATCAGTAGCAACCGTAAGTCGTTGCTGCTGAAGGGATTGAGCAATGGATTGTCTATGAAGTTCCATTTCGGTTTCTCGGAAGGCCGGTGGCAGCTGATGGAAGTAGAGTAAGCTCCTGGAGAGTAATTTGTCAATTGTAGAATGTAAGAATTAAAAACGGTTAGCTGTTAGTTCTAAGAGGATATGTATAGACGCATAGATAATACATTTGGGATTGAGGCGAAGGCGAACAGGTGGTTGGAGTATCGGTCGGAAGACGAACTTCGGAGAATCGTTCCTACGCTTCAAGGAGAGCATGTGCTTCATGTTGGGGCTGGCAGTAATTTGTTGTTCACAAAAGATTTCGATGGTACGGTTCTGCATAGCGATATACGGTTTGTGTCGCCGGTAAGTATGGATGCTGATAGTGTGTGGGTACGTGTCGGTGCGGCTATCGTTTGGGATGACTTCGTGGCTTATTCGATAGCAAACGGATGGAGTGGGGCGGAGAATCTGTCGTTGATTCCTGGAGAGGTTGGTGCGAGTGCTGTGCAGAATATTGGTGCATATGGTGTGGAAGCTAAAGACCTTATAGATCAAGTGGAGTGCATCAACTTGTCTGATGGTACTCGTCGTGTATTTCTGAATGAGGAGTGCAACTACGCTTATCGTTCGAGTATCTTCAAACATGAGTTGAAAGGACAATATGCGGTAACGTATGTGACTTACCGACTGAAGAAATCGTTTGTACCGCATTTGGATTACGGAAATTTACGTGAACAACTCGTATCAAATCCATCTCTTAATGCTGCAGCAGTACGTCAGAAGATCATAGAGATAAGACGTTCGAAACTGCCAGACCCAGAGGAACTTGGGAATGCAGGTTCGTTTTTCATGAATCCAATTGTGACCCGTGAGCAGTTCGAAGCATTACGTGTGGCATATCCGTTAATGCCGTATTATGACGTTCCGAATGGTGTGAAGATTCCTGCCGGATGGTTGATTGAACAGTGTGGTTGGAAAGGGCGTACGCTCGGTCGTGCCGGTGTGTATGAGAAGCAGGCTCTGATTCTGGTGAATAGGGGTGGGGCTACAGGTGAAGAGGTTGTACGGCTTTGTCGAACAATTCAGCAGGATGTGTTAAATAAATTCGGAATAGAAATACACGCAGAAGTGAATTTGATTTAATATAAAGTGCTGAGAAGATAGTAAGCTAGTGAATACATAAATTGTTAATGAGACGATGAAACTGACGATATTAGGAAGCGGAACGAGCAATGGGGTACCACAAATAGGATGTGGATGCTCTACGTGTAGGAGTCTGGATCCTCGTGACAAACGGTTGCGGTGTTCTGCGCTGATAGAAAACGAAGATACGACCATCCTTATCGACTGTGGTCCCGACTTCCGTCAGCAGGTTTTGTCGCTTCCGAAGTTTCCGAAAATCGATGCCATCTTCCTTACACATGAACATTATGACCATGTGGGCGGAATAGATGATATACGTCCCGATATCTTGTTTGGTGATGTTGAAATCTATGCAGAGGACTTGGTAGCTGAACACCTTATGGATCGTATTCCATATTGTTTCACACCCAAAGAAAAACGTTATCCGGGTGTTCCTGCAATCACGCTGGAGCACATGGAACCTCACAAAGCGATACGTGTGGGTAGTCTTGAAGTGATGCCGTTCCGTGTGATGCATGGACGTTTGCCTATCGTAGGCTTCCGTATCGGTTCGTTGGCTTATATTACGGATATGAAAACACTACCCGAGAGCGAGTGGATGTTTTTGAAAGATGTTGACACGTTGATTGTCAACACACTTCATTATCGTCCGCATCCTGCTCATCAGAGTGTGCCCGATTCGATTGCATTTGCTCAGCGTGTGGGTGCTCGTCAGACATATTTTATTCATATGAGCCATTTTGTTCTTCCGCATGCTGAAGCAGAGCGGATGCTTCCCCCGACCATTCATTTTGGTTATGATGGGCTGACGTTGACAATTGGTCATTAAGTTTGGCTTAACTCCCTATACAACACATATATTTTTGAGCGCAGCGATAACTCCTTATTAAAGTTGAAATAAAGGGGTTAAGGAATTGTTGTAGGTGCTTTTCTGTAAATAGTTATCAGTTTAATACTGATAAATGCTTTTTTTTGCTTAACTTTGCAGCTACAAATCATTGTGGAACAAAGGAAATATGAATCATATAAGAAATTTTTGTATCATCGCTCACATTGACCACGGGAAATCGACTCTGGCTGATCGTCTGCTAGAGTATACCCATACCATCAAGGTGACAGAGGGTCAGATGTTGGACGATATGGATCTGGAGCGTGAACGTGGTATTACGATTAAGAGTCATGCTATTCAGATGGAGTATGAGTATGGAGGTGAAAAATATGTGTTGAACCTGATTGATACTCCGGGACACGTGGACTTCTCGTATGAAGTGTCGAGAAGCATCGCTGCCTGTGAAGGTGCGCTTTTGGTGGTCGATGCCACACAAGGCGTGCAGGCGCAAACCATCTCGAACCTATACATGGCTATTGACAACGACTTGGAAATCATTCCCGTCATCAATAAAATAGATATGCCGAATGCGATGCCTGAGGAGGTGGCCGACGAAATCATCGACCTGCTGGGGTGCAAACGTGAGGAGATTATTCTGGCATCGGGTAAGACGGGTGAGGGCGTGGAGGACATCCTCAATGCTGTAGTGGAACGTATTCCGCATCCAACGGGTGATGAGAATGCTCCATTGCAAGCCTTGATTTTTGACTCTGTGTTCAACTCTTATCGTGGTATCATCGCTTACTTCAAAATCGTGAACGGCGTGATGCGGCCAGGCGAGAAAGTGCGTTTCATCAACACGAAGAAGGAATACATGGCAGAAGAAATCGGAGTGTTGAAGATGGATATGATTCCGAGGAAAGAGTTGCGGACAGGTGATGTGGGCTATATCGTTTCGGGTATCAAGAACGCTGTGGAAGTGAAGGTGGGCGACACCATCACCACCGTAGCCAACCCTAGCGATTGTGCTATTGAGGGTTTCGAAGAAGTGAAGCCGATGGTGTTTGCTGGTGTCTATCCCATTGAGACCGAAGACTATGAGAACCTTCGTACTTCGCTCGAGAAATTGCAGCTGAACGATGCCTCACTGTCTTTCCAACACGAGAGTTCTGCCGCATTGGGATTCGGTTTCCGTTGTGGATTCCTGGGATTGCTGCATATGGAGATTGTGCAGGAGCGATTGGATCGTGAGTTCAACATGAACGTCATCACGACCGTACCTAACGTGTCGTATATGGTGTATGACAAACACGGAAATGCACAAGAGGTACACAACCCTTCGAGCATGCCCGACCCAACGCTGATAGAACATGTTGAGGAACCCTATATTCATGCGACGGTCATCACGACATCTACGTATATCGGACCTATTATGACCTTGTGTCTTGGTAAACGAGGCGAACTCGTCAAGCAGGAATTCATCGCAGGTAACCGCGTAGAGATACAGTTCCTCATGCCGCTTGGCGAAATCGTGATAGACTTCTATGACAAACTCAAGAGCATCAGTCGTGGTTATGCTTCGTTCGACTATCACAGTGCAGGCTTCCGACCATCGAAATTGGTAAAGCTTGATATTCTTCTGAATGGTGAGAGTGTCGACGCCTTGTCTACGCTGACCCATGTGGACAATGCCGTGACACTAGGTCGTCGCATGTGTGAACGACTGAAAGATTTGCTACCTCGTCAGCAGTTCGATATTGCTATTCAGGCAGCTATCGGTGGCAAAATCATCGCCCGTGAAACGGTGAAGCAGGTACGTAAGGATGTGCTTGCAAAGTGTTACGGAGGCGATGTGTCGCGTAAGCGTAAACTTCTTGAAAAACAGAAGGCAGGTAAGAAACGTATGAAACAAATAGGAAACGTGCAGGTGCCACAGAAGGCTTTCCTTGCCGTCCTGAAACTTGATGAATAATTCTAATACATAATTCATAATATGAAGAAATTGTCCATCCTACTAAGTGCCTTGATGGTTTCGGCATCCCTGATGGCCGACCCAATCGATGCAGAGAGAGCAAAGTCATTGGCTGCTCAGTTCATGCCGTCAGCCAGTACACAACCCAAATTGGTGAAGACCGCAGCCCGTCGCAGTAGCAGCGGACGCAGGTTGGCGCCTGCTTATCAGAAAACAGCACCTTATTATATATTCAGTAGGGGCGAGAACCAAGGGTTCGTCATCGTCAGTGGTGACGATGCGTTGCCCGAAGTGCTCGGCTATACCGAAAGTGGCGATTACGACGAGACCAACATGTCTCCATTCTTGAAATGGTATCTCGACTATTATGGTAGCATGATTGAGGAAGCACAGGAAACTCGGTTGCCACGTCGTGCTCCTCAGCTGACAGCTGCTGAACGAGTAGATATTGCACCGATGATTGCTACCCATTGGGATCAAGGATGGCCATATAGCAACCTCTGTCCTGACCGCAAAGACGGGGGCGGTAAGTGTCTGACGGGATGTGTGGCTACTGCAGCCGCTCAGGTTCTGTACTATTGGCATAAGGATCTGACGGAAGTCACACTTGCTGCAACCTCCAGTTATACATACGGCGATCAGGCTAAAGCTACGCGAGCCTTCCCTAAAGGAACTCAACTGAAGTGGGACCTGATGCGGACGAAATACGGAACAGAACCCGAAGAATACCGCACAGCTGTTGCTACGTTAATGGCTGTCGTTGGAGGTGGAGCTGGTTTGACCTACGGATCGAGTACGGCAGGCTATCCTGAGAACTGCATCAATGTGTTCAAGAATATATTTGGCATGAACGGTGGAACACATAAATATAAGGACCATGGTGGCCAGACAGAGGTTAGTGATGAGAATTGGGCTACTCAGCTCTACAACGAACTGATGAAGCAAGCGCCGATTCTCTATGCCGGATGCCGCGAATATAAGGATAACAATGGTGACACTCAAGCTGAAGGACATGCTATCGTTATCGACGGTTATCAAGCCAAGACAGGCTATTTCCACTTCAACTTAGGATGGGGCGGACAAGGTGATGGTTATTTCACCGTAGCACGTAGTCAAAGTCCGTCGTGGGGGTTCAACGACTCATGGCAGGAATATGTCATCGGTGTCTCAC
>CAMYYX010000034.1 GCA_947303695.1 uncultured Prevotellaceae bacterium
GCAGTGAAGATGGGTAAACTGGATAATGGGTTGACTTATTACATTCGCCATAATGAATGGCCTGAACAACGTGCCAACTTCTACATTGCCCAGAAGGTGGGTTCGATGCAGGAGGAGGACGACCAACGTGGTTTGGCTCACTTCCTGGAGCACATGTGTTTCAATGGTACCACTCACTTCCCAGGTAATGCCCTGAAGACTTATCTGGAGACTATTGGTGTGAAGTTTGGTGAGAACCTGAATGCTTACACAAGCTTTGACGAGACAGTCTATAACATCGATAACGTGCCTGTCATCTCCAACCCTCAGTCCATCGACTCTTGTCTGCTGATTTTGCACGACTGGAGCCACGACCTGTTGCTCGAAGGCAAGGAAATCGATAAGGAGCGTGGTGTGATTGAAGAGGAATGGCGTATGCGTAGCAGTGCTCAGCAGCGTATCCTTGAGAAAGCATTGCCAGTATTGTTCGAAGGCAGCAAATATGCACATCGTATGCCTATCGGTACAATGGAAATCGTGAAGAACTTCCCTTATGAGGCTATTCGCAAGTACTATCGCAAGTGGTACCGTCCAGACCTTCAGGCTATCGTAGTTGTAGGTGATGTGGATGTTGATGCGATTGAGGCAAAAATCAAAACCATGTTTGCTGACATCCAACCAGCTGCTGCCGATGCTGCCAAGCGTGAGTATTTCACGGTGGCTGAAAACAAGGAGCCTGTGTTCTCGGTGAACAGCGACAAGGAGCAGCAGCGCTCGATGATGAATATCCTGTGGAAGCATGAGGCATTCCCTCGGGAGATGAAAAATTCTATTCTTAACTATGCTCAAGACTATGTTATGGGAGCAATGGCAGGTATGCTTGGTACTCGTATAGCAGAGTTGATGCAGAAAGAGAATCCTCCGTTCCTTGGTGGCGGCATTTCGTTCAACGACGATTATCTGATTACCAATGCAATGGCTTGCGCAGGTTTCTCTATCACATTTGCTGACAATCAGCACAAACGCGCTATTGAAGCCATGTATCGTGAAATGCTCAGAGCAGAGCGGTTTGGCTTTACCCTGAGCGAGTATGAGCGCTATCGTGAGGGATTCAAAGCAAATATTGAAAACATGTATGAGCGTCGTGATAAGATCAGCAATGGCTCTTACGTCAATGAGTATATCCGTCACTTCCTTGATAACGAAGCTGCTCCAGGCATCGAATGGGAACACACGAACCTTATTCAGATTGCCGACCAAGTTACTGTGGATCAGATCAACCAGACGCTAACACAACTCTACGAAGAACGTAAAGGAGCTGCTCCTGTCATCTTCGGTATGTTCCCTCAGAAAGATGACCTCACAATGCCGACTAAAGACGAAGTGCTGGCTATCCTGAAGGCTGTAGAGGCAGAAGAAATCGAAGCCTATAAGGAAGAGGTATCTGACGAACCTATCCTTGACGACAGCAAGCTGAAAGGCAGCAAGATCAAGAAGATAGAAAAAGCAGCCTTCGACTTCACAAAACTGACACTGAGTAATGGTATTGAAATCTATGTCCGCAAGACTGACTTCACGCCAAACAATATCTCTATGTCTGCCATAAGCTGGGGTGGAAATTCACTCTATGGCGAAAAAGACTGGCTCGACATCAGCAATGCATCTGGAGTCAGCAACGGCGGATGGGGTAACTTCTCTGCCATTGATTTGAGCAAGAAACTCGCAGGTATCAAAGCCAGCGTGTACCCATCAATTGGCACTCGCTCAGAATCGATGAGCGGTAGCTGTGTGGTTAAAGACTTTGAAACCATGTTGCAACTCACCTATCTAGCCTTCACTTCTCCTCGTAAAGACGAAGAGGTGTTCAAGTCAGCAATGGCTCGTAGCAAGGCACAGTTGGAGAATGCAGAACTCAATCCGCAGACAGCACTCTCAGATACTGCTCAGTATGTCATCTATAATAATCATTATAGGGCACGTCGTACAAAACCTGCTGACCTCGACAAGATCAACTACGATCACATGATCCAACTCTATAAGGAGCGCTTTGCAGATGCCAACGACTTCCAGTTCTTCTTCATTGGTGATATCGACATCGAGAAGGCTAAACCATTGTTCGAGAAGTACTTAGGTAGCTTGCCAACGCTCTCTTCAAAGGAGAACTACAAGGTTGTTGACCTGAAGATGGCAAAAGGCAAGAAGGAGAATATCTTCACCAAAGAACAGGAAACTCCAAATGCCATCATCCTGATGATACACCATGCTCCAATGCAGGAGAATTTGAAGAATATCCTGGCAGTCGACATGATGGAACAGAGCCTGCAGATGTTGTTCACAGAAACCGTTCGTGAAGACGAAGGTGGAGCATACGGAGTAGGCGTCAGCGCAGGTATCTCTGACTATCCGGAGAAACAAGCCCAGCTTGTCATCCAGCTTCCAACAGCTCCTGAGAAGTATAAACGCATGATGGAAATCATCGATAAGGGTCTTGCTGATATGGCTGCAAACGGTCCTAAGGAAGAGGACATGCAGAAGATCAAGGAATACATGCTTCGCAGTCATGACGAAAGCATCAAGAGCAACGGCTACTGGATGGGAGCTATTCAGAACTTGGTTCGCGAAAACAAGAACTATGTAGACGGATATGTAGATGCAGTCAACAATATGACGATCAAGGATGTACAGCAAGCAGCCCAGACCATCCTTAGCAGCGGCAACCGCATTGTAGTCGGTATGACCACTCCTGTAGAATAAGCATCAGACATCATATTGACTCTTTATATAATAATAAGGTGTAGTGACAAACTGCACCTTATTATTATGTTGTGGAGATAGGGATTATACTATTGTGATTAGGGATTCCCCTATTTTTCCCCACTTTTCAAAAGATGGTTTAAACCTTTTGTTTTTATAGGCATCAAACGCATACATAAAGTTGAAAATTCATTATTAACAAACAATTAAAAAATTACATTACGTTATGAAGAAATTAGTTTTCGCATTCGCAGCAATGATGATTGCAGTATGCAGCTACGCTCAGGCTCCTCAGGGAGGTTTTGGCGGCGGTATGGGACAGTTCAATCCTGAAGACATGGCAAAGCGCCAGGCAGACCAGATTAAGACAGCTTGTGAACTTAACGACGAGCAGTATAAGAAGGTTAAGGACTACTTCGTAGAGCAGTCAAAGGCTCAGATGGAGCAGATGCAGAAGATGATGCAGGGTGGCCAAGGTGGCGGTCAGATGGACATGCAGGCTATGCAGAAGCAGATGCAGGAGCGTCAGGAAGCTCAGAACAAGTTCTTGAAGGGTGTTCTCACTGAGGATCAGTTCAAGAAGTATGAGACAGCTCAGGCAGAGCGTCGTCGTCAGTTCCAAGGCATGGGCGGCGGCCAGGGAGCTCCTCAGGGACAGCGTCCACAGGGTCAGCGTCCACAGGGTCAGCGTCCACAGGGTGGCCAAGGTGGCTTCGGTGGCGGCTTTGGCGGTGGCTTCCCAGGTGGCGGTCAGCAATAACTCAATAAGTATATAAGGTTCTCAAAGGATTCTTTGAGATAGGCCAATGCACTCAGCATTGGCCTTTTTTATGCCCTCCATGAAAAATAATTATGCATTATGCATTAAAAATATGAATTATGAATCATGGATTATGAATAATTTACTACCTTTGCACCCATAATTAGTTAGCATATGGAACAGAACTTATTGGTTTACAACACTCTGACCAGACAAAAAGAATTATTCCGTCCACTCAATGCCCCTCATGTAGGAATGTATGTATGTGGACCTACAGTATATGGTGACGCCCATTTGGGGCATGCACGCCCAGCGATTACGTTTGATATTGTATTCCGCTACCTTCAGCATCTAGGCTATAAGGTGAGATATGTCCGTAATATCACAGACGTAGGGCATCTGGAGCACGATGCAGACGAAGGCGAGGACAAGATTGCCAAGAAAGCACGTCTGGAACAATTGGAACCAATGGAAGTGGCCCAGTATTACACCAACCGTTTCCACGATGCGATGGCTGCTTTGAATGTGTTGCCACCATCTATCGAACCACATGCAACCGGTCATATCATCGAACAGGAGCAATTGGTGCAAGAGATTCTTGACAACGGTTATGCTTACGAATCCAATGGATCAGTGTATTTCGACGTAGAGGCATACAACAAGAAACATAAGTACGGCATACTCTCAGGACGTAACCTTGATGATATCATCAATAACTCACGTGAATTAGCGGGAGTAGGCGAGAAGAAAAACCAAGCAGATTTTGCTTTGTGGAAGAAAGCACAACCAGAGCACATCATGCGTTGGCCATCGAAGTGGAGCGACGGATTCCCAGGATGGCACTGTGAGTGTACAGCCATGGGACGTAAGTATCTAGGAAGTCACTTTGATATACACGGTGGCGGCATGGATCTTATCTTCCCACATCATGAATGTGAAATCGCACAAGCTGTTGCCAGTCAAGGTGACCAGATGGTTCATTATTGGATTCATAACAACATGATTACCATCAACGGACAGAAGATGGGAAAAAGCCTTGGTAATTTCATCACCTTGCAGGAATTCTTCGATGGTAGCCATAAGGACAAGGATGGTAACGAGATGTTGACACAAGCCTATGCCCCAATGACAATCCGTTTCTTTATCCTTCAGGCACACTATCGTAGTACCGTAGACTTCAGCAACGATGCACTCATCTCTGCTGAGAAGGGTTTAGAGCGATTAATCGATGCTCACAAAGCACTGAAGTCCATTCAACCCACGAACGAAGGAACTGTAGATATGGCATTTGTTGAAGACCTTCGCCAAAAATGCTATGAGGCATTGAACGACGATTTCAACACACCGATTGTCATCAGCCATCTGTTCGATGCTACACGTGTCATCAATCAGATTAACGATAAGAAAGCCACTATTACGGCAGCAGTATTGGACGAGTTGACAAAGGTGTTTGAGTTGTTTGCGTTTGATATTCTTGGCTTGAAGGCATCTGCAAATGGTCAGAACAGAGGAGCTGCACGTGAAGAGGCATTCGGAAAAGTGGTCGATATGCTACTAGAACAACGTATGAAAGCAAAAGCAAACAAAGACTGGGCTACTAGCGACATGATTCGTGATCAATTAGCAGCTTTGGGCTTCGAGGTCAAAGATACAAAAGATGGATTTACCTGGAAACTGAACAAATAACATCTGGAAAGCAAAGGATATGAGCAAACTTCAAAGAATACTACAAAAGTCACAGAAGATATTGATGTTCACATCTTTATTCTTCCTAATCGTTTGCCTAGGAGCTACAATTTGGGCAGCTTCCGTTTTAAACGATAATTCTTTGTACATATACGCAGCTATATTTGTACTCGCAATTATTTGGTTCTGCATTACCATCTATCGTAGTTTCAAGAAATAAATACTAATTAGAAAAAACCTCCCTTGAATATGCTTCAGGGGAGGTTTTTTCATTCGGTTTGACTATTCTAATAATTTCTTAAACGTGGTATCTTCAGGATGCTCCGTATAATAAGCTATAAACTCTTTCGGAGTCATGCCGAAGTATTCACGGAATGTATTGCTGAAGTGAGAATGTGATGAGAAACCAACTCGATAAGCTACTTCTGACACATTCACATTGTTGTTAATCAAAAGATATGCCGCTTGTTTCAGTCGATATGAACGGATGAAGTTGTTTGGTGACACTCCATAACGGTCTTTCATCTTGCGGTTCAAATGTACACGGCTGATTCCTACAATATTTGCCAATTCGTTGACGCCAAATGAAGAGTCGTCGAGGTTCTTCTTCAAACTCTCATTGATACGTGCGAACAGCTTATCGTCAGCACTATCGATTGTTTTTTCTGTATAGTCATAATCGACTTCCGTACGCCGCATCTTGCCCATCATCTTCTCACGTACTGTGATACATTGCGAGATGGCACCCTTCAGTTTCAATACATTGAACGGCTTACTAATGAAGTGATCGACTTGCAAACTCAAACTATTGATTTCAGCCATATCACTGTTCTCGCTGGTCAGCATAATGATAGGAATGCTATCTGTCTCAGGATTGGCCTTGATTCGTTTGCTTAACTCAATACCATTCCCATCAGGCATTCGAATATCTGTAACAACAGCATCAGGACGTGTCTTCAAAATCTCCTGCCATGCTTCATTACCACTATTAGCTGTTATCACGTTATATCCATCGCTGATTTGCGATTTAATATATTGACATAGGCTCTTATCGTCGTCAACAACCAATACCGTTTTCTTCGTTTTGTCTGCGTTATCAATATCAGTAGCCTGTTCTGGCTCAAATTCAACATTGGCAAACAAATCATCCTTCGTCTGGTATTCAGCATCCTCTTCACCTCGTGGTGACAGTTCTTCAGCCGTCAGGTGAGTTTTGTGCAATGGGAAGCGCAAAACAAACTCCACACCATCAGGTTCCATGTTGTGAACATGAATATTGCCATGATGCAAATTGACGAGTTCGTTCACCAGATTCAATCCGATACCTGAGCCTATTGTCTCATTGGTCACGTTGTTCGCCTGGAAGAATCGTTCGAACACATGAGGAATATCTTCCTCTGAGATGTATGATCCGCTATTGTATATTCGTATCTCAAACCATTCTATCGCATCTTCCATCAAACTCTTTGTTCTTACAAGGATACGCCCGTTCTCTGGAGTGTATTTGAATGCGTTAGACAATATGTTCGAAATGATCTTCTCAAAATGCACCTTATCAAGCCATAATGTCTGGGTTGGATTGAAATGATCAACTCGATAGTTGATATTCTTTGCCTTGGCGTATGACGAGAAAGATTCAAATACATTCGTTGAATATTCCTTGAAGTTAACTTCTGAGAAATGAAGACGGAATTGTCCGTTATCGATTTTCCGTATGTCGGTAATCTGTTTTACGGTCGTAATCAAGCGGTCACAGTTAAGCTTCATAACATTATACATACCCAACAATCCTTGGTCGGTAGTCGAAGCAATCAATTGAGACAATGGAGAGACGATCATCGTCAGAGGCGAACGGAGTTCATGAGCGATGCTAGTAAACATCCTCAGTTTTGCTTCCTTCAGACTTTCTTCCTGACTGACAGCCAATAACAACTCTTTCTGACGTTTGCGTTCAGTATAGATTCTATAACCCAAATAGCTCATGATAAAGAGCAGAATGAAATAAATGAGCCATGCAGCGATGGTGTTATACCAAGGTTGATGAATATTGATTAGTAATATTTTCTCGACTGCGGATTGCTCATTGTTTTCCAGATAGGCTTTCACACGGAGCGTATAGGAACCAGGAGGCAGGTTAGGATAATTTGCTTCCAAATCAGCACTTGCCATATGCCAACTTTGATCATAACCATCAAGAAAATATTGGTATCTCACCTGATTTGGTGTTGAAAAGTCAGGAACACCAAATGATACAGCAACAGAATTCTGGTCGTGTGCCAAAGATAACTCAGACAAAGCTATTACATTGGCATTCATAACATTTTGGTTTTTATATGGCAAATAGGTGACAGGGGCACCATTGATCTTCACGGAAGTAAAACTGATATCGTAAATCAGTTTCTTAGGCACTCGCATGAATATCGCATTAAACTTGATGATACCATTATCGCCACCAAACAAGATGTCGTGCGAAGGAGTCATAAAGTGAGCATTACGATGGAACTCTCCGATATAATACCCTTCAAACGAAGAATAGCTATAGGATTTCATTGTCTGCTTATCAATTCGCATGACAGATTTAGATGTGGTCAGCCAAATGTCTTTGTCAGCAACCTCAATCGATTTAACATTCTCGTTAGGCAGCACATCAAATGATTCGCCATTCTGTGTATTATATGAGATAAGGCCTTGATTGGTGCCTATCAGCAGGGTCTTGTTCATAATTGCAAGACACTGAGGCATCAATAATGTTGACTTTGGGAATTTTACCTCCTGGCCTTTCTTTGTTTCGATGTTATATGAGAAGATGCCTTGAGCCGTTCCTATCCAAAGCGTACCATAATCATCACTACTTAACGAATAAATCCAACCATTAAACGACATAGATGAGAATAGGTTGGTAAAGGATTTGTTAGCCAAATCGACAACAAAGACACCTTGTCCATTCGTACCAACGAACAACAAGTCTTTCTGTGGATAATACTGCAATACCATCACATAGCTTGATGAAAGGAATCGTAACCAGTCAGGAGTCACAAACTGGTTTCCTTGCAAATATTGCAAACCTCCTCCATACGAACCAACCCATACAGTGTTACGTTTGTCGATTGCAATCGTTTGAATCAACGATGAAGATAAGCCAGCAGAAATTGGGGTGATTTTTTGATTTCTTCCTTTGATTTCAAGTTTGAACACACCACACCCGTCTGTTCCTACCCAGAAGGCGCTATTGTCGTATGCAATTGATGTCACACTAGTGGCGTTGAGCCTGTTTTCGTTCGGAGAGAATGAATAATAACCGATTTCGTTTCTATTACGTGGTACGACAAACACACCTTTCTGCGCAAATCCTATAATCAGATTACCATCCTTGTCCGATGCAAACGACCTTACTTTAGCGAATTCGATATTCATGCTTGGGTCGTTGTAGTGGAACGATGACAGGTTCTCGTCCGCAGTCATTTGCCACAATCCATGATTATCTGTTCCTACAAGTATCTTGTCGTTTTGATCCTCAAACAGAGTTGTTATCGGCATCGGATTCGTAAGTGCATTGGGTGTTGCCCTGAGGATTTTCTGTTTGTAGTCATATACCAACATACCATGTCCTGTTCCAAAATAGATGTTCTTGGTTTTTCTGCTTTGGAGGATATCACTGACATTGTTTAATAATAAAATTCTATCAACATCAGGTGTTGTCTGGTATGTTTCCATAGCCATCGTTTTCAAGTTAATCTTGAATACCTGTCTGAAAACAACCGTTCCCCACAGATAACCATCCGCATCAATATATACCTGAGAGCAGAAAGGGAAAGGAGCAATCTTTCTGAGTTTTCTGGTGACGACCGTATCAACTTCCTGTTTTTCCGTATCAAAGACAAACAAACCATTACCTTCAGTGGAAACCAATTTCATTCCAGGTTCTATATAGTCAATGATATGATTAACAGAATACCCCATAACAGAATCCTCATCAGCACTTAGTAACTTATGTTCGAGGGTACAATCTCTACCATTCAATAGATAAAGACCATTACTGGTAGCAAGCCAATACTTATCGTCCTTATACTCAACCACTTTTTTAAAAGCATTGATACCTTTATGATTAGGAAACAGCTTTGTGATATTATAAAACTTTGTACCATCGAATACATCTATCTCAGATATTCCAGAAATCCATGCTAGACCCTTGGAGTCGATATCAATAGAATACATATCGCTGGAAGTTAGACCTGATTGGGTTGTGTAAAGTCGTGAAACTTGCGCAAATGTAACATTGCAAATAAGTAACATCAAAGTCGTTATCGCAAGTTTTCCGATGACCGATTTATTGTATTTCATACGCTTCTTACATTTCTTTCTATGCTAATTCGGTTGATTAGTTGCGTTAGTATTAAGTTATTGACCACAAAGATAGTGCTTTTCTATTGTTTTGAAAAACAAAAAAGCAAATTCCTGTGTAAAAACTTGAAAATTTGTAACAAAAACCCTTCTTTTGCACAAAAAACACCTGTTTTTCGGTAGAAATGCAACAAGCATTAACAGATTTGATACATTCTGCTTGCTGAGTTAATAATAATATATAACTTTGTAGCCGCTAAAGCAATAACACCAATTTATTAATTTTTATCAATCAATTTATTTATGAAAAAACTTCTACTTTCAGCAGCATTTGCTTTTATGTCTTTTGCTGCGTTTGCTCAAGAAATTCCTAATGCTACACAATGGAAGATCGGTGACGATATTTCAGAAGCAGTGGGTTTTGGAAACTTGAGTTTCGAAAACGATCCTATGGACTTTTGGCAAGTTAATTGCACGAAAGGTGATCCAAACAAAACAGGAGGAGTATTTGAAATCTATGATGGTTCTGGTGAGGTCTTCCAGTGCATCTTACTACCTGCTGGTATGTACGAACTGAATTGCCAGGGTTACTACCGTTTTGGTACATCTTGGGATGTTGACCCTAATACTTATGAAAATGGAACATGGGAGAACCTTTCACAGCTCTATGCTACAGCCGGAACATACGACATCGAAAGCAAAGAGTTCGTTGCATCAGGTACAACATTTTCAAACCCTTTGATGCCTCGTTTGTTCGAGGAAGTGTACGAACAGATCTATGTTGGTCCAAAAGAAGGTGAAGAGGGATATCCTGGTTGGGATATGTCAGACGGTTCATATTACGATGGCACGCGTTGGGGACCTTGTTCTATCCCTGGTTCACTTGCTTGGTTTGCTTCAGATAAGTATCTTCCATTTGAAAGCGATGAAGATGAAACTGTCTACAACAAAGTAACTTTCTTCGTAACGGAAGCTAGTTGGGTAAAGATCGGTGTTTCTAAGTTTGAAGAAAAAGCTGCCGACTCATTTATGGCTACCAATTTCCACCTTATCTACAAAGGTGATGCTGATGAAGCTGCTAAGATTGCGTTGGCATACAAGTCTTTGGAAATTGCTCAGCGTAAGGCAGAAGCCCTTGCAGATGAAATCATTATTGAATATCCTGCACTTGGCGCACTTCTTATGGACGAAATCATGGACTTAGACTATGATGACGATACTGTTGAAGGTATTGAAGCTGCAACGGTTGCATTCAACGAAATCTATGATGCATATGTAAAGTACTACGAACAGGCTAAGATGCTTTCTACTGCAATCACTACAATGGACGAACTGGCAGCAGCTACTGACTACGAAGGAAAAGACATATTCATGCAGGCAATTGATGCAGCAAGAGTTATCGAAGAAGCAAGCGATCAGAGCCAGATTTCAGGTCCTGAGGCTTATTTGGAAGCTTACAATACATTGAACGAAGCAAGAGGTATTTATGTTTTGTCTCGTCCTGCTGTTGACGGTGTTTATAACTATTCTGACCTGATCAACCAGCCATTCTTCTGTAACAACGAATACAATCCTACTTGGGACGAAGACTTGCAGCAATTCATCTTCAATCAAGATATCGAAGAGACTTGGTGTAAGATTCAGGAGCAGGGATATTCTGAAGCTCAAGGCGAACATGCAGATTGGATTGATTTCTGTAGCAATGTAACCATCGCAACAAGTGGTAGCGATGAGGGTCGTTGGGTTATCAAATCAACTACATGGCATGGTGGAAATCCTGCAGCTGTTACAATGCAGCATGGATATCCTGCAATTGGTGGTTGGACAGCAGAGCCTTCTGGCAACCCAGAACTCCTGCACCAGACAATCACAAACTTGCCTAACGGATACTACAGCATGAGTGCTCTTATGTGTAATGTTCAGACCATTTCAGACCTCCAGTATGTTTATATCGAAGGTACAGGTGGCGTACAGGAAAAAGCAAACCTCACAATGGGTGCCCAAGGATGGTGGGGCGGATGGACTCGTAACTCTATTTACGAAAGACTTGAAACAGGTATGGTAGAGGTTACTGACGGTAAGGTTACTATCGGTTCAAGCTCTGACTCATTCTATGCTGTTACAGGCTTCCAGCTCTACTACTATGGTGAGACTCCTGACTTCACTGCTATGATTCAGAAGAAGCTTGCTAATGTATCTGCCCAAATGGAGAACCTCACATTCCCTGGCGACTACGCTTATGTAGATGCATTGTTGAAGACCCTTCCTGCAAAGATTGAAGGCTTTGATGGATACGATGCAGCTAACAAAACTATCGCTGAGATTGAAGAGTACATCAACACCGCTTACAACTATCTGAACAACTGGAAGTTGGGTGATGATATTGCAAATGCACAGGCTAACTACGATGAAAACTCTGCTGAGTACAAGATTCTCGACAATATGTTCGACTACTACATGACCATCGGTACAGGCGAGACAGATACTTACAAGACAGCTCAAGAGGCTTCTGAGTTGTACAATCAACTGTCTGACTACTTCACATACCGTGAAAAGGTAGCAGGATATGCAGACTACTACCCAGTCATCAACGACATCATTGCTGACCAGAACACAGGTCTGTTGGCTGGTGTTACTTCAGAGAAATTGGAAGAGTACACAAAGGCACTTGAGGCAGCAGAAGCAATCGGAGCAGCTGCAGACGTCCGTAAGGTGCTCGAACCACTCGGTTTGGACAAGGCTACTCCAGAGAACCCTGTTGACATCACAGTTATCGTAAAGAATCCTAATTATGACGAAGGTTCTACTGGTTGGGATGGTGCGATTACAGTTGACAGTCGCCTCCACAATGCTGAGCGTTATAACACTCAATTTGATGTAAGCCAGACAATCAAGTCGCTTCCTGCAGGATGCTATCTCGTTAAGGTTCAGGCATACTATCGTGATGGTGGTAGCGCAGGTAGTGCAACTAGTGGTGTATATTACAATTGGTGGACTACTGCTGATGGTGACATTGATTCGTGGGAAAACAAGAATGTTGAGCTGTATGCTAGAACAGGCTCAGCTGAACTTGTCTCTTACGTACAGTCTTTGGCAAGTGTTCAGTACACAGAACCTGGTACAGACAAGATCTTCAACAAGACTGATGATTCTAATGTAGAGCAGGCTACCGACGAACATGGTAACTTATTGTATGACGATGATGGTAATGAAATCTGGACAGACCCAGATACACTTTGGTACACATACGACGATGCTGAAATCTCTTGGACATTAGACCAGCGTGTATACATTACAAACGAAGAGGGTGATACAATTGCAACTTACTACTATCCAAACTCTATGGAAGGTGCAAACGCTCGCTTCAACAAGACTCCAGAGGCTTATCAGAACGAAGTTGCTATCATGATTCCTGAAGGTGGAAACCTCACATTCGGTATCCGTAAGTCAACAGAAATCAGCAATGACTGGTGTATGTTCGACAACTGGAAGCTCTTCTACCTTGGTAAGGATGCACCAGAGGGTATTGAGGCCATTGCAGCCGACGATACTGCAGCTAAGGGTATCTTTAACATCGCAGGTCAGAAGTTGAACAAGCTTCAGAGAGGTCTTAATATCGTTGATGGCAAGAAGATCTTTATAAAGTAAAGGCCAAATCCTCTCCCAGCTCTCCTTTAACAGGCGAGAGTGGAAAGAGTGAAAACTATCAGGTGCTCGGACGTTGGTTCGGGCACCTTTTCTTATGAGTTGTTTTGTCTGCCGTTGTCATATCCACTGTTGAAAAAACTATTCTATAATAATAAAATAAGGTATACAAAGCCTTTTTCTGCAAAAAAATGGTAAATGATAAATGGTAAATGGTAAATATTTTGTAACTTTGCCGTAATCAATTCATATTATGGCACAAAGCGAGACAGAATTCAAGATAGACGTCGAAGCTATCATCAAAAGCAAAGCGGGAACCAAATATAAGTATTTCCCCCGATTTGTCATCAACTGGCTCAAGAAGATACTCCATCAGGACGAAGTGAACCGGTATCTCACAGGTCGTGCCAAAGGGAAATATGGTCAGGATTTTCTAGACGAGTGTGTGGCCTATCTTGAGATGACTCTCAATGTGAGAGGAGTTGAGGAGTTGCCGTCCAATGAAGGAGGCCGATACTACACCATCGTGTCCAACCATCCGCTTGGAGGAGAGGACGGAGTGGCTCTAGGTAGTATCCTGTGTCATAAATACGACAGCAAGATTAAGTATCTTGTCAACGATGTGCTGATGAATCTCGAGGGATTGGCTCCATTGTGCATCCCTATCAATAAGACGGGGAGTCAAAGCCGTAACTTCCCCAAGATGGTTGATATGGCTTTCCAATCTGAGAATAACGTGCTGATGTTTCCTGCCGGACTTTGTTCGAGAAAGCAGCATGGTGTCATTCGTGACCTCGACTGGAAGAAAACTTTTATCAGCAAAAGCATCGAATACCAGCGTGATGTGATACCTGTACATTTCTCAGGACAGAACTCTGAGCGGTTCTATCGCATTGCCAACATCTGCAAGGCACTCCACTTGAAAGTAAACATAGCGATGTTGTTCCTTGTGGACGAGATGTATAAGAATGTAGGAAAATCATTTACTGTCACCTTTGGTGAGCCGATTC
>CAMYYX010000035.1 GCA_947303695.1 uncultured Prevotellaceae bacterium
AATCGCCTGTATTCAAAGAGAAGTATGTGATGAAGATACGTCAGAACGTAGATGGAGATAATGCAGATAAAGGTACTTTCGAGCAACGCATCTTTGTATGTCTGCGCGACATTAATGCCCCGACTGTCATCGTGACAGAAGGCTACAGCGCCAGCTACGGCACATTTTCACGCTACGACATCGAACTGGGTCGGCTCTTCGGTGCCAACATCGTGCTGTGTGAGTACCGTTATTTCGACCAGTCGGTTCCTGAGCCATGCAACTGGGACTATTTGACGGTAGTCAACTCCCTGCGCGATCTGCACCATGTACGCCAGACCCTCGGACAGATATTCAAAGGCAAATGGATTAGCACAGGATCAAGTAAAGGTGGACAGACTACTATGTTCTATCGGGCATACTATCCTGATGATGTGGATGCCAGCGTGAGCTATGTAGCACCTCTCAACCGCTCTGTGGAAGATGGTCGTCATGAGAAATTCCTTGCCAAAAAGGCAGGAACGGCAGAAGACCGTGCAATCGTGCTCCGAGCACAACAGGAGATGTTAAAACGTAGAGACACAATGATTCCATTGTTCAAGAAGTTCTGCGATGAACATCATTATCAGTTCTATTTGCCCATTGACGAAATATACGACTATATGGTACTCGAATATGCATTTGCACATTTCCAGTATGGAACTAAAGCAAGTGAGATTCCATCTGTGACAGGTCCAGACGAGCCTCTGTTCAAACATTTTGTAAAGGTATCAGGTCCAGATTACTTCGCCTATCCCAGCAAATACCTGCCATTCGATGTGCAGGCTGCACGCGAGTTGGGCTATTACGGTTACTCGCTCAAGGGACTGAAGAAATGGACAAAAGTAAAATCAACAAAAGGTTACTTGAAGAAAATCATGCTCTCACCGGAGTTGCGACACTATGAGTTCGACCCTACACTCTATAAACGAACCGTGAAGTTCTTAAAGAAAGAAGACCCTACTATGATCTTCATCTACGGAGAAGCTGACCCATGGAGCGCAAGCGGAGTGTGTACATGGCTTAATTGCAAGAAAAAGGAGAATATGCGAGTCTATGTACAGCCAGGAGGCGATCACGGTGCAAGTATTACCGACATGCCAGAACCTGACAAGACAGACATCATGGAACGTCTGACTAAATGGCTTCAGTAATTGGCACAAAATTTGTTGGATACAATGTACATAACAAAACAAATGTACAGTAAAATGAATTTATCACTACCCTACTCAGATAAACTAAAGCAAATACTCTCATACAGCAGAGAGGAAGCTGTGAGACTCCACAACACAAGTATCGAGCCAGAACATCTGGTACTCGGTATCATCCGTGACGGTGAGAATCATGCTTTCCGCATTCTGCAAAACGAGTTACTGCTGAATGTTCAGGAATACAAACATAACCTCGAAGACAGCCTGAAGTCACATACGATGTCCCAAACGTCAAGCGACGACCTCAGTGTCAGCGAGGAAACATCAAATATACTACGACTTGGTATGCTGGAAGCCAAACTACAAAAGAGCGACAGCATCAAGTCAGAACATATTTTACTCGGACTGATGAAACATAAGGCGATTCCAGCTATGCAGTTTCTCAACAACAACGGCATCTCATACAACAGTGTGTTAGCAACACTTACGAAACAAGCCCCTACCCCTAAAGCAGATATTGACTTCGAGGATGAGGACGAAGAGGAAGATGCTCCACCATCAAGCCGGGGTAAAAGTTCTAACCAGACAACAAAGGCGACAAACAGCAAACAGAAACTGTCTGACACTCCTGCTATTGACACATTTGGAACGGATATCACCAAAGCTGCCAGCGAAGGTAAACTTGACCCCGTGGTAGGACGCGAAAAAGAAATAGAGCGTATCGCACAGATTCTGTCGCGAAGAAAGAAGAATAATCCTGTATTGATTGGTGAACCTGGTGTCGGCAAAAGCGCCATCGTTGAAGGACTTGCACTACGTATCATCAACCGCAAAGTTTCGCGTATCTTGTTCGACAAACGAATCGTATCGCTTGATATGTCAACCGTTGTGGCAGGAACGAAATACCGAGGACAGTTTGAGGAACGTATGCGTACCATCATCAACGAACTCAAAGAGAATCCAAACATTATCATATTCATTGATGAGATACACAACCTCGTAGGTGCAGGCAATCAGGCAGGACAGATGGATGCAGCCAACATGATGAAACCTGCTTTGGCTCGAGGAGAGCTGCAGTGCATCGGTGCTACGACCCTCGACGAGTACCGTAAGAGTATCGAGAAAGACGGAGCACTTGAACGTCGTTTCCAAAAAATCATCGTGGAACCAACAACGGTGGAGGAAACAAAAATCATTCTTCATAACATCAAAGACCGTTATGAGGCACATCATAATGTGACATATACTGAAGATGCACTTGACGCATGTGTCAATCTGACAGAACGCTATGTGACCGACCGTTTCTTCCCCGACAAAGCCATCGATGCACTCGACGAAGCCGGTTCAAGAGTACACATCAATAATATCAACGTACCAAAGGAGATAGAACTGCAGGAACAGATTATCGATAAAGCGGTCAAGAACAAAGAACAGGCAGTCAAAGATCAGGACTACGAACGTGCAGCTGACTATCGTGACAAGGAGAAGAATCTTCGAGAGCAGCTCAAGAAGATGAAGAAGGAATGGGAGGACACTTTGATCGAGAATCGGGAGACCGTTGATGCAGATAAAGTGGCAGAAACCGTTTCCATCATGACTGGCATTCCTGTATCGAAGATGGCGCAGGATGAAGGTATACGTCTCAAAGGAATGCGTCAGGAACTTAAGTCAAAGGTCATCGCACAAGATGATGCTATCGACAAACTCGTCAGTGCCATCCAACGTAGCCGTATCGGACTGAAAGATCCGAACCGTCCTATCGGCACATTCATGTTCCTGGGACCAACAGGTGTAGGTAAGACGTATCTTGCCAAGAAACTGGCTGAACACATGTTCGGATCGACCGACGCTTTGGTCCGAATCGATATGTCAGAATATATGGAGAAATTCACCGTCAGCCGACTGGTGGGAGCTCCTCCTGGATACGTTGGTTACGAAGAAGGTGGTATGCTGACCGAGAAAGTACGTCGTAAACCCTACTCTATCGTGCTGCTTGATGAAATTGAGAAAGCACATCCTGACGTATTCAACATCCTACTTCAAGTAATGGACGACGGACGGCTTACTGATTCAAACGGACGAACTGTTGACTTCCGCAACACGGTTGTCATCATGACTTCAAACGTAGGAACCCGTCAGCTGAAGGACTTCGGACGTGGTGTAGGATTCTCTGCAATGGCTGGTATGGACGACAAACAGGTGAGCCGTAGCGTTATTCAGAAAGCACTCAACAAGCAGTTCTCGCCTGAGTTCCTGAATCGTATCGACGAGATCATCACTTTCGACCAGCTTGACCTTGATGCCATCACAAGCATCATTGACCTTGAACTCGAAGGTCTGTACCAACGTATCGAAGCGCTCGGGTACAAACTGACCATTGATGACGATGCAAAGAAATACATCGCAGAGAAAGGTTACGACAAGCAATTCGGAGCACGTCCACTCAGACGTGCTATCCAGCAGCATCTTGAAGACGGAATCTCGGAGATGATTGTCGAATCTTCATTGCAACCAGGAAGCATCATCAATGCATCTCCGGTGGACGATAAAATCAAATTCCAAATAAAGGAAGATTAATCATACATTATTCATATTTCACTTAACAATTCATAGATTTTATGGGAGGATTTTTCGGAACAGTATCAACCAAAGAATGTATCAACGATTTGTTTTACGGGACAGACTATAACTCTCACCTTGGTACCATGAGAGGTGGTATGTCGACCTACAGCAAAGAAACAGGGTTCAACCGTTCCATCCACAATCTCGAATGTACTTATTTCCGTTCTGCATTTGAGGACAGTCTCGACAAGTTCAAAGGTAATGCAGGTATCGGTATCATTAGCGACACAGACGCACAACCACTCTTGATGAACAGCCACCTCGGAAGGTTTGCCATCGTCACCGTGGCGAAAGTTAACAACAAGGAAGAGTTGGCCGCCAAACTGCTTGAAGAAAACATGCACCTCTCAGAGTTCAGTTCTGGAAAGATTAACCAGACGGAACTTATCGGACTTCTTATCATTAAAGGTAAGACATTCGTAGAGGGTATTGAGAACGTGTTCCGTGAAGTAAAAGGGTCTTGCTCCCTTCTGCTGCTCACAGAAGACGGTATCATCGCTGCACGCGATTCCTGGGGACGTACACCTATCGTAGTAGGACATAAAGAAGACGCTTATGCGGTAACCAGCGAATCTACAGCATTCCAGAATCTCGGTTTCGAAATCGAACGCTATCTCGGACCAGGCGAAATCATACGTATGCAGGCTAACTATGTTGAGCAACTCCGCAAGCCCAACAAAGGCATGCAGATATGCTCCTTCCTCTGGGTCTATTACGGATTCCCTACTTCGTCTTACGAAGGTATCAATGTTGAGGACGTACGTTACAACTGTGGAAAGACCATGGGTGAGACCGATCCAACGCCAGTTGACTGTTCATGTGGTATCCCAGATTCCGGAACAGGAATGGCAATCGGCTACGCTGCAGGACACGGTATCCCCTACCGACGTGCCATCTCGAAATATACACCTACATGGCCACGTTCGTTTACTCCAAGCAATCAGGAACGTCGTAACCTCGTAGCAAAGATGAAACTCATCGCCAACCGTCAGATGCTGAAAGATCAGCGAATGCTGTTCTGTGACGACTCTATCGTACGTGGTACCCAGTTGCGCGACAACACAAAGGCACTCTACGAATGTGGAGCAAAAGAAGTACACATGCGCATCTCATGTCCCCCACTCATCTACGGATGTCCGTTCATCAATTTCTCACGTTCACAAGGCGACATGGAATTGATCACACGACGTGTCATCAAGGACTTCGAAGGGGCAGAAAATACCAACATCGACAGTTATGTTAAGACCGACTCTCCCGAGTATACAAGAATGGTAGAGGAAATACGACGCAGGTTCAACCTCTCATCACTCCAGTTCAGCAAACTCGAAACACTGGTCGAGAGTATCGGCCTTCCTAAGTGCCAAATCTGTACCCATTGCTTCGACGGAAGTAGCCAATACACCTTGGAAACCATTAACACTCAGTCATGAAAATCGTTGTAGCAACACCACCCTTCTTCTTCGTAGAAGAAAACACCATTCTCCAAACCTTGTTTGAAGAGGGAATGGACATGTTGCATATACGCAAACCCGAATCAGAACCGATTTTTTGTGAACGATTGCTGACCCTGATGCCTAATAAATGGTATCAGCGCATTATTGTGAACGATCATTTCTACCTGCAGAACGAATACGGGCTGAAAGGAATCCATCTCAGTGAGCGCAATCCTTTCGAGCCGAAAGGTTATAAAGGCTTCATCACCCGTTCGTGTACACTAGAGGATCTCAACAAAGGGAATGACCGATATGGATATGTTGTGCTCGACGCAACCCCTTCGGCAATCCAACGAGCAGCAGAGCACCACAAAATCAATCACAAAGTGTACATTCGAGGAATCACTTCGATTGATGGAATTCAATTTGCTCGCGACTGCGGTTTTGGTGGAGTGGTACTTGAAGATGTCATTTGGAATCGATTTGACCTACATGAGTCCAATAATTTCAAAGAATTAGTAGATTTATTCAAGTTTTTTCGAAAAGCTGCTGATTAATACAAAATAAAAGTGTAACTTTGCACAACAATTCAGGATACACATCATTTTCTCATCTTACAATGGAAGATAATATAAACTACAAAGTATTCGCAGGTACCAACTCCAAATATCTTGGAGAAAAAATTTGTCAACAATTGGGATGTACCTTAGGAAATCTTGTTCGCACGAACTTTTCTGATGGCGAGTTCGTCGTTTCTTTTGAAGAATCCGTACGCGGTAAGGACGTGTTCCTCGTACAATCTACGTTCCCAAACACCGACAACCTCATGGAGCTACTTTTAATGATTGATGCCGCCAAACGTGCTTCTGCACGTCAGATTATCGCTGTTACACCTTACTTTGGTTGGGCTCGTCAGGACCGCAAAGACAAGCCACGCGTACCAATAGGAGCAAAGGTAGTAGCAGACATGCTGAGTTGCATCGGTATCGATCGCCTGATTGCGATGGATCTGCATGCTGATCAGATCCAGGGCTTCTTCAATGTACCTGTCGACCACCTCTATGCATCACTACTCCTTCTTCCATACATCCGCAAGCAGAAGTTTGAGAATCTTATCATAGCAGCACCGGATATAGGTGCCTCTAAGCGTGCAGCTAAATTCTCAGACAAGTTGCAAGTTCCATTGGTACTCTGCAACAAAGTACGTAAAAAGGCTAACATTGTCGATTCTATCCAGATTATCGGTGATGTAGCTGGCAAGAACGTTATCCTTATCGACGATATGGTCGATACGGCAGGAACCATTACGATGGCTGCAGACGAGATGAAGAAAGCTGGAGCTATCTCCGTCAGGGCTATTGCCAGCCATTGTATCATGAGCGGTCCTGCTTCAGAGAGAGTAGAGAATTCTGCACTCGAGGAGATTGTGTTCACAGATTCCATTCCTTATCGCGGTACTTGTAAGAAAGTAAAACAGCTATCAAGTGCCAAACTCTTTGCAAAAGCAATTGAAGGTATTGAGCAGAATCGTTCACTCAGTTCAATGGTCGATTTTGACCTCGAGTCAAACGACAAGCACATATAGTCTTCAATACACATAGAATCCTTACAGATATTATAGTATTAACAATCAAATCTCACAGAAAAATGGCAAAGTACGTATGCGATGTCTGCGGTTATGAATATGACCCAGAAATTGGCGATCCAGAAAACGGAGTAGAACCAGGTACGAAATGGGAAGATGTGCCTGCAGATTGGGTTTGCCCTCTATGCGGAGTCGGAAAAGACGAATTCAGCCCAGCATGACAACAACAAAAAGTGAAGGATGGTTCATCCTTCGCTTTTTGTTTGGTCAATTCAAAAAAAAGCCGTACCTTTGCCAAACAACAAGCGTATTAACGAAACAAATTCATCAACAACAAAATACTTACTGACATGAAACAATTCTTAGACGAAAACTTCTTACTACAGAACGAAACAGCTCAGAAACTCTATCATGAGCATGCTGAGTTCCTCCCCATCATTGACTATCACTGTCATCTGAGTCCTCAGATGGTAGCAGAAGACCATAAGTTCAGTTCCCTGACCGAAATCTGGTTAGGTGGCGACCACTACAAATGGCGTGCGATGCGTACAAACGGAGTAGACGAGCGCTATTGTACAGGTAAGGACACAACCGACTACGAGAAGTTCGAAAAATGGGCAGAGACCATACAATACTGTTTCCGAAATCCGCTCTATCACTGGAGCCATCTGGAACTGAAGACAGCATTCGGCATCACAAAGATACTGAATCCCAACACAGCACGCGAGATATACGACGAATGTACAGATAAATTGCAGAACGATCCTGAGTTTACTGCCCGAGGACTCATGCGCCACTACAACGTCGAGATTGTGTGTACAACAGACGACCCTGTTGACGATCTTCATTTCCATCAGCAGTATGCAAAAGAACGGATGAATAACGATGCACGCATGATTCCTGCATGGCGACCCGACAAAGCAATGGCAGTTGAGAATCCTCAGAACTTCAAGGCTTACGTAAACCGTCTGAGCGAAGTGAGTGGCATCTGCATCAACAGTTTCCAGGATTTGGTGGATGCTCTGCAGAAACGTCACGACTTCTTTGCTGCTAACGGATGTAAGCTCTCCGATCACGGTCTGGAGGAATTCTATGCTGACGATTATACAGAAGCTGAAATCAACAATATATTTAATAAGGTGTATGGCGGCACTCAACTGACACAAGATGAAGTTGTGAAGTTCAAGAGCTGCATGTTGGTTGTGTTTGCCGAGATGGATCATGCATCCGGTTGGACGCAACAGTTCCACTATGGAGCCATCCGCGACAACAACACCAAGATGTACCGTCTCATCGGACCCGATACCGGTTTCGACTCCATCGGTCAGTTTAACACGGCAAAAGCTATGTCGAAATTCTTCAACCGACTTGCTTTTGAAGACAAGCTGACCAAGACCATCATCTATAACCTCAATCCTGCAGATAACGAGATGGTAGCTACGATGTTGGGTAATTTCCAAGACGGAACGGTTCCAGGTAAGATTCAGTGGGGATCAGGATGGTGGTTCCTCGATCAGAAACGTGGCATGGAGAACCAGCTGAACACCCTCTCCGTACTCGGTCTGCTCAGCCGCTTCGTAGGCATGCTGACCGACTCACGTTCGTTCCTCAGCTATCCTCGCCACGAGTACTTCCGTCGCACATTGTGTAACCTCATCGGTACCGATGTCGAAAAGGGAGAACTACCTGTAAGCGAAATGGGCCGCATCGGTCAGATGGTAGAGGACATCAGCTACTATAATGCAAAGAACTACTTCCAGTTCTGATAGCCCCCTCCAACTCCCCTAAGTGAGAAGGACGGTTTACAGCTTACCGCTTAAAGAGAAATGTTGAATATGAAACGGTACATATTGCTGACGGTTTGCTTGCTTTGCTATGCCTTGAGTATCTGTTCACAGGTAAACATCTCGTATGTCGATAACATCCGCACCCTTCAAGTGCTGATGAACGGCAAATGGGGCGAGCCGCCTGTGTTGTTGTTGGGAAGCGGGCAATATGTCGATATCTCGTTCGATGACCTGCAACACAACTACGTGAGATACACCTATCGCATCACACATTGCAATGCCGATTGGGAACCCTCACAGCTATATACAGGCGATTACATGACCGGCATCAACGGTTCCACCCTGATTGACTCGTACGAGCAGTCGGTAAATACCGAAATGCTCTACAATCACTACCGTTTCCGGCTGCCGAACGCCAACCACAAGTTGCTTTTGAGTGGTAATTACAAAGTCGACATCTACGAAGAAGACGATGATGAAGACCCTGTTGCAACCATTTGTTTCTGCATCATCGAACCGGTTGTTGGGATTGATCTGAAAATCAGTGCGAATACCGACATCGACACCTACCAGAACCACCAGCAAGTCGATTTCAACATTAACTATCAAACGTTGACCACCTCGAATCCTGAGTCGGAACTGATACCTGTAGTTCTGCAAAACCGACGTTGGGACAACAAAGCTTCGAACCTGAATCCATCCTACCTACGTACCAATCAGTTGGTCTATACTCACAACCCGTCGCTCATCTTCAATGCAGGAAACGAATACCGCAGGTTCGAAATCCTTAATCGCTATGTTCCCACCATGCGAGTCGACAAGATGAAGTTCGAAGAACCTTACTATCACGCTTACATCTATGAAGACCTGCCGTGTAAGAACTATCAATACGATCAGGATCAGAACGGACGTTTCCTCATCCGCAACAGCGAGGACTACGACAACGATACCGAGAGTGACTATTTCTTTACGCATTTCATTCTGAAGACCCCTCAACTTGCAGATGGCGACCTTTACCTCTTTGGCGACCTGACGTACAACATGTTCTGGGATGACAACAAGATGGAATACAACATGTTAGAACATCAGTATGAAATCACCATACCACTTAAACAAGGGTCGTACAATTATCAATACCTATTCCTGCCTACAGGAACAGGCATCGGGCAGACCAGATCGACGGAAGGCGATTTCTTTCAGACAGAGAACGAATACAGTGTGTATGTCTATCATCGTCCCTTCGGCGGAAGATACGACAAACTGGTAGGATTCAAGAATGTGAAATACAAGGAATAATGAACGCACGAAATACAATACGACATATTGCTCTACTGACAATGATATGGATGTTCGTCAGCACCGCCAACGCACAGACCATGCGCGAACAAGTAGTAAGCTATCTAGAGAACTACACTCGCAATGAACAGATTCTGAGACGTAGCAAACTCGACAGTCTGGTAGTCGACACAACCACCCAGCACATCCGCGTCTATGTGAGCGGAGGTTTCATGGAGCAATACTTCACCGATGATGTTGTCGAGAATGTCTACGACAGCATCCGTTCATTCCTACCCGACTCACTAAGCAGCTATCCACTGACCGTCATAACCGACCGCCAACCCATCGAGCAACTGGTACCCAACACCATCCGCAAGGGGGCAATCGACAGAAGCCGCATCTGGCAGTCCGAATACAAGGGTCAGCCGTGGGTACGCAACGCCAACACACCCCTATCGGCCATCAAGGGTCTTGAGGGAAATCATATCGCCTTGTGGCATAGTCACGGCACCTATTGGAAACAGGAGAAGAAAGCATGGACCTGGCAACGTCCTCATCTCTTCTGTACCACCGAGGACCTGTTCTCACAGACCTTCGTCATACCCTACATCATACCCATGCTCGAGAATGCAGGAGCTTTGGTCTATACACCACGCGAGCGCAATTGGCAGAACAATGAGGTTGTTGTCGATAACGATGCACCAGAAAAGAATGGAATTTACAAAGAAGAAGGAAGGTGGCACACATGCGACTCTGCAGGCTTTGCCCACTTGAAAGACACATATTACATGGGCGATCATCCGTTCAACGACGGAACCACCCGTTATGCATCAACTACCCAATCCAATCATCCAAACGACCTCATTACGTGGATTCCTGACATTCCTGAGGATGGGCAGTATGCCGTCTATGTAGCTTATCAGACGTTGCCCAACAGTGTTGACGATGCCACATATACAGTTGTCCATCGAGGCATTCGTACCGACTTCAAGGTTAACCAACAAATGGGAGGTGGAACATGGGTCTATCTCGGAACCTTCGAGTTTGCCAAAGGGAAAACCGACCAGAACTGCGTACAACTCACCAACCAAAGTCGTCACGAAGGTATGGTGACAGCCGATGCCGTCCGTTTCGGAGGCGGAATCGGAAATATCGCCAGAGGAGCAGCCAATCCCGACAATTCCTACCTTGCATTTACCACCAGCGGGAAGCCACGATGGGCCGAAGCATCGCTCTACTATGCACAATGGGCTGGTATGCCCGATTCTGTGTACAATCACTTCCAGAGCGACCACGACTACAACAACGACATGTGGTCTCGTTGTGAATCGCTCAACACCCTGGGAGGTGGTTCGCCCTACATCCCTAATCGTCCTGGACGTAACGTGCCATTCGAACTCTCGATAGCCTTCCACACCGATGCAGGATTCTCACGTACAGGTGATTTGACCGGCACCCTTGCCATCTGTACCGCTCTACCCGACTTCTATGAAGCCAAGACCGATGCTGGCATCAGTCGTCTGTCCAGCTACGACTTGGCAAGCACCATCCAGTACAACCTGACGAACGACATGAAACAATGGAATTGGCGCATACGTCAGGTGTGGAACCGCAACTACTGCGAGACCCGCGAACCACAAGTACCATCCATCATTCTCGAGATGCTGTCCCATCAGAGTTTCGACGACCTCTGCTATGGCTATAATCCTCTATTCAAGTTCGACTTCTGCCGCTCCGTTTATAAATCCATCGTGAAGTACATCGCAACAATGCACCAGCGAAGCTATGTCATCCAACCCCTTCCCGTCCACAACTTCGCCATTACCATCAACGATCAAGACCGCTGGGCTAACCTCACGTGGGAACCTACCCCCGATCCACTCGAACCTACCGCCAATCCCACAAAGTATATCGTTTACACACGTGTCGATGAGGGCGATTTCGACAACGGAAAGGAAGTGAACGGAACCTCCTATCTCGTACCACTGGAGAAAGGCAAGTTATATTCCTTCCGCGTGGTAGCCATGAACGACGGAGGCATCAGTTTCCCGTCCGAAGTGCTCTCGGCCTATGCCGCACCTCAGAACGAAGGAACCATCCTCATCGTGAATGCCTTCACCCGTCTTGAAGGGCCACAACAGATATCCACCAATACCGACCAAGGATTCGACCTCGATGCCGACCCTGGAGTACCCTATGGTAAGTTCGCCGGCTTCTGCGGCCGTCAGATTACCTTCGACAAGACCAACATGGGTTCCGAACTTACCACAGGAACCGGTTATAGTGGCACTGAACTCGAAGGAACCATCATGATGGGTAACACGTTCGATTACGTAGCACTTCACGGAAAAGGCATCAGTCAGCTCCGCAACCATTCATTCTGCAGCTGCAGTGAAGAAGCTCTCAATGCAAAAGTCATTGTACCCAAGGAATATGCCATGATCGATGTCATCTATGGCGTGCAGAAACAGTTCAAGCCCGAGACCGACCGTCTCCTGCGCAACTACACCCAGCAAGGAGGCCGTCTCCTTATCAGCGGTGCCAATCTTGGATCACCCCAAACACCTTTTAAGACGAATTACTGGTCAGGCGAGGAAGTAACCGACAAAACCATCACAGGAGTGAACGGCAGCAATCTTAACTTTACCATCTATCGCGAGATGAATGACAAGAGCTATGCTGTTCCACGTATCACCACCATCAACCCACTCCCAGCAGGAGACGGACCTACCCCCTTCGCCATGCTGCAATACAGCAACAACCTGCCAGCAGGCATCGCCTATGACGGCACAGACCACAAAGCCGTCATCATCGGTTTCCCTATCGAAAGCATCCGTGAAGCCGACTCCCGCAATGCCTTGATGCGAGCTGTCACCAACTTCCTTTGTAAATAGCTTACAACAGACTTTAAACTATAAACTTTAACCTTTACCTATCCTTATATTGTTTTTTCTTGAGGAAATCGAAGCCGACAATGTATTTAACGGTACCATAGGCATTGGTAAGGCTGAACTTCCGTTCGCGATAGGCATAGGTATGGAGGTCTACTACGATGCCGGTGAAATACTTGGTATTGTTCCAAAAAAGACTGGTACGGAAGAATACATCGGTACTGATATTGCGCAGTACTGCTTTGTCAAGGTTGTGTTCTGTGATGTCGGACTGTCTGTAACCTATCGAAGGAAGGATGGACACAGCGAGGATGCAGTTGCGTCGAAAGGCCCAGTTGTAGCCGTAGCCGATGCTGATGGCATAGTCCTTATAGCTGACTTTGTTGAAGAGGAGTGTTGTGTCGATGCGCTCGGCGATATAGGGTGAGAGTTCGTTGCGGTTGAAGGTGACGGTTACATGATTGTAGGAGAAGCCCAGTTTCCACGAGCCTTGACTCTTGCGCTGTACAGCATTCTCTCCGAATGCAGCAGGCCATGAATAACGCCGATGATTGAAGATGTACTGTGCATCAATTCCAAAACACTTAGAATTGTGACCTGTAAACGTACGATCCTTCCCTTCGAGGTCAATATCGCTGATGCTGGTGAATTTTGCGGATTTTCCCGACTTAAACGTATAAACTTCAGCTATAATGCGAGCCGTATTGAGCACAAACACATTACGGTGACCTGTTCCGTTGGTCTCCCCTTTCGGCTTTCCTATATCACCCAGATTGATAGAGTGGCCATATCCTAAGATACTCCAATAGACATACCCTCCAAGAACAAGCGGATTGCCCGATTCCAAAGACATAGACTTGTCCACACCGCTCTTTGATGACGACATACGATAGAAGTCGTGCCAATACGACAATTCTGCCTGCGCTGTGAACTCATACTTCTGCGGAGTGACATAGTTGGTATCGCAACCCATGAAGAAATTGGTCACGGCATCTGCAGTCTTGAACACCGTGTTCAGCACTCTTTTGCCAAATGGTAATGAATCTAAACGCACAGAATCCTCCTGTTCTATTGCCGATATGGCAACAGGAAGCATCATCAATATTATGTAAACTACGTATCTCATCGATTTTATAGTTTATAGTTTATAGTTTATAGTTTAAAGTCAGTTTTCAAGTTTATAGAAGTCAGTAAATTTACTA
>CAMYYX010000036.1 GCA_947303695.1 uncultured Prevotellaceae bacterium
TTAAAGGGGGATGATAGGAAGTCCTCCTTTAAGGAGGATTTAGAAGGTCCAACTTCACAAATCGTTAACTAACCTAGTGGGCTATCGAAATGGTCTTGAGTGTAGCGCGTCGTTGTTTCCAATCGGGCATGAAGGCCGACATGCGTTGATAGAACTCTGCATTGTGAGCATGTACATACTGATGGGTCATTTCGTGTAACACAACATATTGTACACATTCTAAAGGCACTTGGGCGAGTGCCAGATTGAAGATGATGGAGCGACTGCGTACATTGTATGTTCCCCACACGCTCTTACGCCGCAGGATGCGGAAGGGAATAGGTGCACAGGAGAGTTTGGATTGATAGTCGTTCATGTAGACCGTGACCACCATCGAGAGACGTTCCTTGTAGAAAGACTGAAGGAGTGCTGCACGTGCCTCGCGGGAGGAATCGGGTTTGATGTGCAAAGTGATCGATTGTCCGTCAAACGAAACATGGGCTTTCTCCTTGGACACCACCAACTGTGTGTGAAGGGTATAGGGAGTACCGAACAGCAGGACCTGTTCGCCTTCGGAATAGTTGAGCTGGATAGGACGTGGACGCGACTGAACCTTGTGAATGGCTTTCTGCATCCATTCGTAGCGATCGGAGAGGAATTCGATGACAGCCTTACGAGGGGACCATCGAGGAGCAGTAGCACAGATGGTGCCATCGGGAGGCAACACCCGTACTCGCATCATGCGTACATTACTTTTCCATGTGAGTTGTACGCTTAGGTCGTGTATCTGGATTGTTTCAGTTTTGAGGTTCATCGAACGGACGACGATAGGTACAGCCTTCTTTCCAACGCGAACAGCCGAAAGCGGTCTTACCCTTGATGATATGACCAACGCCGCACACAGGACAGGGCAGTCCTACCCACGAATCGTCACTCCCGGCTTGAGCGGCAGCAGGAGTAGCAGGAGACGGCTGAGTGGTCTTCTTCGTGGTAGCAGCCTTCTTCTTACGAGGTTGGAAACCTGCAGGAGCGTTCGAAGCCGGGGTAGATGCAGCAGCCTTTTTCTTCTTCCCCTTCACTTCCTCCTCCATGATGGTGATGCGGCGGTTGGAGTTGTCGGCACGAACGGTGTTCACGATGTCTGCCACCATCTGCTTGAGTTCGTCGATAAACTGCTGGGCACTGTAGTCGTGACGCTCAATCTGGCGCAGTTTCTTCTCCCACAATCCTGTCAGTTCAGCACTCTTCAGCAGTTCCTCGCGTATCAGTCCGATGAGTTCCACACCCGTAGGCGTAGCAATCAAAGCCTTCCGCTCCTTGCGGATGTAACGTCGCTTGAACAGTGTCTCGATGATGGCAGCACGGGTAGAGGGGCGTCCGATACCGTTTTCCTTCAAGGCATCGCGCAGTTCCTCATTGTCTACGAACTTACCTGCTGTCTCCATCGCACGTAGCAAAGTAGCTTCGGTATAGGGTTTCGGAGGGGTTGTCCATTTATCCATCAGCGAAGGCTCATGAGGACCGGATTCTCCTACCGTGAAAGCAGGAAGGGTCTTCTCGGATACTTCGGAGTTGTCGGAATTATCGGAATTCTCAGAGTTATCGTTAGCGTTCGTGTTATAGATGACACGCCACCCTGGGTCGGTAATCTGCTTGCCTGTCACCTTGAATTCCACGTCGCCTGCTGTTCCCAGAACCGTTGTGGTGAGGAACTTGCACTCAGGATAGAATACCGCGATGAAGGCACGAGCCACGAGGTCGTAGACACGCTTCTCGAAATCAGACATGTTCTGCGCAGGTACGCCCGTAGGGATGATAGCATGGTGGTCAGTCACCTTCGATGAGTCGAACACTTTCTTCGATTTCGGAAGCTTCTTGCCGGCAAGTGGTTGGGTGAACTGTTCATAGCCCCTGATTCCCTTGAGGATATTCGGACATTTCGGATAGATATCATCGCTGAGGAAGGTCGTATCGACACGAGGGTAGGTCGTGAACTTCTTCTCGTAGAGGCTCTGAATGGTTTGTAACGTCTGTTCGGCTGACATTCCGAATTTGCGGTTACAATCGACTTGCAAGGATGTGAGGTCGTACAGGCGTGGAGGTGCCTCCGTACCTTTCTTAGCAGACACATCAGTCACCGTGAAAGGACACCCGCGAACCTTCTCGAGGTATTCCAAGCCTTCTTCCTGTGTAGTGAACTTTCCTTTGGTAGCTTGGAAAGTCGTATCGCGATAGATGGTCGACAGTATCCAGTATTGTTCAGGCACGAAGTTCTCGATTTCCTGCTGACGACGAACAATGAGTGCCAGGGTAGGGGTCTGGACACGTCCGATAGACAGCACCTGACGATTCTGCCCGTATTTCATGGTGTAGAGACGTGTTGCATTCATGCCCAGTGTCCAGTCGCCAATAGCACGACTCAAACCTGCCTCGTAAAGCGATTGGTATTCCGATTGGTCCTTCAACGAATTGAAGCCTTCACGGATGGATTCCTCTGTCAGCGAACTGATCCAAAGCCGTTTTACAGGACATTTCGCTCCTGCCTTTTGCATCACCCATCGTTGTATCAATTCTCCTTCTTGCCCGGCATCACCGCAGTTGATAATCTCGTCAGCATTCTGCATGAGTTGCTCGATGATGGCAAACTGCTTTTTCACGCCCTCATCATCTTTCAGGCGGATGCCAAAGCGCTGGGGAATCATGGGCAAATCCCACAAATCCCAATGTTTCCATCGGGCATTATACTCATCGGGCTCCTTGAGCTCACAAAGATGTCCGTAAGTCCATGTGACCTGGTATCCGTTACCTTCGATATAACCTTGCTTGGTCGTTTTTGCTCCAAGCACATTGGCTATATCCTTCGCAACACTGGGTTTTTCGGCAATACAAACTATCATTTCTTCAAAATGGCATCACGACATTGTTCCATCAGCCACTTCGGTGTAGATGTGGCACCACAGATTCCGACAGATTCGGCTCCCTCGAACCAAGTATTATCTATTTCGGATGCATCCTCAATCATGTGGGAGCGTGGGTTGACATTCAGACACTCCGAGAACAGCACCTTCCCGTTCGAACTTTTCTTTCCACATACGAACAGAATCACATCGTGTTGTTCGGCAAATTCACGAATGCGTGGCATACGGTTCGCTACTTGTCGGCAGATGGTATCGAAATAATTGAACTCTGCACCTTCTTGCATGTGGTCGCGGATATAGCTTACGATTTCGCGGAAACCCTCGAGCGACTTCGTGGTTTGCGAGTAGAGCTGGATGTTGCGTGAGAAATCAAGCTTCTGGGCATCTTCCAGATTCTCTATCACGATGGCATTTCCTTCAGTTTGCCCCACAAGGCCAATCACCTCGGCATGTCCGTTCTTGCCATAGATGACAATCTGTTTCTTGTGCTCTGGGTCGGCATCATAATCAGCCTTGATGCGTTTCTGAATATGCAAAACCACAGGACATGTGGCGTCAATAATCTGTATGTTCTGACGTTCAGCCTGGCGGTAGGTCGATGGTGGTTCGCCATGAGCACGCAACAGGAGTTTGGTGTCGTGGAGTTTCGATAGCGAGTCTTTGTTCACGCTGATCAGACCTAACACTTTCAACCGTTCGCATTCGCGTCCGTTATGCACGATGTCACCAAGGCAATAGAGCGGAGTGTTGGATGCACTCAACTCTTCCTCTGCCTTCCGGATAGCTGTCGTCACACCGTTGCAGAAGCCCGACCCGTTGTCGATTTCGATCAGCATCTTAAGAATTTATCGCTTGATTGAACTTGTCTAACAACCACTGATTCTGCTCATCCTTCGTCATGAACGAGTTGTCGAGCACGAGCGCATCGTCGGCTTTGCGCAAAGGATTGACTTCACGGTGGGAGTCAATATAATCGCGTTCCTGAACATTTTTCAGAATCTCATCGAAGTTGATGTTGGTTTCGCCTTTTCCGATGAGTTCGTCGTAACGACGCTTTGCACGAACCTCAGCAGATGCTGTAACGAACACTTTCAGTTCTGCGTTAGGGAATACAGCTGTTCCGATGTCACGTCCGTCCATCACGATGCCTTTTTCTTTGCCCATCTGCTGCTGTTGAGCTGTAAGAACCTCACGAACAAATGGTAAGGCAGCAATAGGACTTACATTGTTCGACACTTCCATCAGGCGGATTTCGTGCTCTACGATTTCACCGTTCAGACATGTCAGAGGTAGTTTCGTCTCCTCGTCGAGTTTGAAACTGATGGTTACATCTTTGAGGGCTGCTTTCAGACCTTCTTCGTCAATTCCATCAGGTGTGATGAATTGATTGCGAAGAGCAAAAAGTGTAACTGCACGATACATGGCACCTGTATCAACATAAATATAACCTACTTGCTTGGACAACCACTTTGCCATCGTGCTTTTGCCGCATGATGAGTGTCCGTCGAGTGCTACAATAATCTTAGAATGCATAACTTGCGTTGATTATAAGTGAAGAGGCTGCAACATGATATTTGGCGTATGCCAGCCCGATTTTTATTTTCTGTAATGACAATCCTGCACCAATCGACACACCTGCCCAATGACTGCTGTCGAGCACCTTCATCTCTGCAGATCTGCGAGGATTGATACCTAAAGCAACCCACGTTGTTTTTGAAGGGAAGATGTCTGCACCAAACGTGAGATGGTGGATGGGTTTCTTAATGTCCCAATCAGTAAGCTTGTCGAAGGTGACAGAAAGCCTGATTGGTGCATTTTCAAAGTCTTTCGATACGCCTAAAGCCAGATTGAATGGCAATTTCTCGTGTTTCTCGTAAAGTGCATCAACCTGTCCTCCAAGATTTTGTGCTACCAAACTGACTGACCATCCGTGATCGGGCGTGTAATAGTTCAAGCCCAAGTCAACAGCAATGGCTGTAGAATTGAACTCTCCGTAGTTTGACAGCAATACTTTGCCTTGCACGCCTCCTGAGAAATTGTCGCTGAACAGATAGGAATAACCCAATTGGATATCTATATCCTTCGCAGAAAACGACCCTGTTGTGTTGAAGTCGGCATCTGTTTCCGTCATCTTGCCGTAATTCAGCATCTGGGCACCAATGCCCCAAGTTCCGCGTTCACCCATGTGTTTGACAAAGGATGCCGCAAGTTTGTTCGTACTTGAAATGTACGATGTGAAGTCGAGGTTCAAGGTCTTGTCCGATGTGTTGACAAGTAAGGCCGGGTTGGTAAACATTAACGACGCATCGTCTTCAATAATACTGATATTGTTGCCACCCAAAGCGGCCGCATGTGCCGATGTTGGTATCTCCAGAAACTGGTATCCTGTACTTCCTTCCTGTGCATTGATACCAGTGCTAAAGAGTAGGAAGGTACAAAGAATCCCCAAATTTTTAGTTACCTTATTCATATACATTCTTGTTGTGCATTAACTGATAGTATTCTTCAAGCAATTTGTTAGCAGCTACGAACGATGTCATCTGACCGCCCAACACCTGATTTTCCATTTCTGGAATCATCGTACGGATGTGCTCGTTGAAGAAGAAATTATTTTTTAGATGTTCGTTGATACTTTCGTACATCCAATACTTTGCCTGTTCGTTGCGACGATATTGGAAATAACCCGATTCTTTGGTCTTTTCTACATAGTCGAATACCATCTTCATGACTTTGTCGATGTTTAACTCGTAGAAGCCAGAGTAGCAGAGTACCTCTGGTATCAAGCCGCTGTCAGGAACCGGAAACAGATGGAGTGCATTGCGGAAATGGCTGGCAGCCAATTCGGCTTTCTCTACGTTGTTGCCGTCTGCTTTGTTGATGACAATTCCATCAGCAATCTCCATGATGCCACGTTTGATGCCTTGTAATTCGTCACCTGTTCCTGCGAGCTGAATGAGCAGAAAGAAGTCAACCATTGAATGACAGGCCGTCTCACTTTGACCAACTCCCACTGTCTCTACAAAGATTTTGTCGTAACCGGCAGCTTCGCAGAGAATGATGGTTTCGCGTGTCTTTCTCGCAACTCCTCCCAACGAACCTGCAGTTGGAGAAGGGCGTATGAACGACTTTGGATGAACAGCCAGTTTCTCCATGCGCGTCTTGTCGCCAAGAATACTACCCTTGGTTTTTTCGCTCGAAGGGTCGATTGCCAATACCGCCAGTTTCCCTCCGTAGTTCTCAAGAACGTGGATACCGAATGCATCAATACTTGTGGACTTTCCCGCTCCAGGAACACCAGAGATGCCGACTCTGATGGAGTTTCCTGAGAAAGGCAAGCACTTCTCTATCACCTCCTGAGCGATACGTTGATGCTCTGGTAAGGTGCTCTCAACGAGTGTCACAGCTTGACTGAGTCGTGTGACATCACCTTTCAAGATTCCTTCAACGTACTCGTCTGTCGTGAAGAGTTTCGTACGGTTCTTCCGCATGTTCTTCAGGTATGGATTCACCATGTCCTGATGATCCACTCCCGCATTCACCACTAGTCCTTCGTATTCAGCACTATTTTCTGGATGTTCCATATTTGATAGGACAATCTGTTTGCAATATCAACGAATAGTTCTCCACACCATATTATATATAAGACATTGGTGATATGTCTTCCATCGAAAGTGTGGCTTGTTTAGGAACTTACTTCTCGTCGATAATCTTTATTTTCTCTCTAATCTCTTTTAAATCAGCCTTCAGTTTGTCGACCTTGTGATTCAACTCTTCTATCAGGCTACTACCCTTGTTCCCCTTGGACAGATTCAGGAATCCGAGATTGTTTTCGTAGGTCTTGATTTCCTGTTCCAAGATTTCTGCCTGGCGTACTAATTTGTCTCTCATACGGTCATTGCCACCTTCGCTGATTGTGCTCTTGAATTGTTCAACACGACGTTTTGATGCTGACTCGCCAAGGAAGTCATAAAGACGATCCATCTGGGCACGGAGTGCTTGGAACACCTTGTCTTTCTCCTTGAAAGGAACATGTCCAATTGCATTCCATTCAGCTTGTGAATCTTTGAGTATTTGTCTGAGATCAGGAGTCTCTTCAGGAACGATTGCCGCAAGACGTGCGACAATCGCCTTCTTTTTATTCAGGTTCTCTACTTGTTCTCCATGTTGTGAAGATGTGTTGGCTTTCTTTGCTTCGAAGAATTCATCGCAAGCAGCACGGAAACGTTCCCAAAGGGCTGTACTTTGTTTCTTTGGAATCGGACCTATACCATTCCATTCTTTCTGCAACGCAATCAGTTCATCAGCCGTTTTCTTCCAGTCGGTACTGCTTTTCAGCGCTTCTGCTTTCTCCACGAGTTCCATCTTCTTCTTGAGGTTGCCACTCATGTTTTCGCGCATTCCCTTGAAATACTCGGCCTTTCTTGTAAAGAATGCATCACAAGCAGCACGGAAACGGTCGTAGATTTTCTGGTTCATCTTATGAGGAGCGAATCCGATGGTCTTCCATTTTGCTTGAAGAGCCATGATCTTATCGCTCATGTCGTTCCAGTCTGCGAATGACTTCAGGGAATCAAGGTCGTATCCTTCGATGATTTCACAGATAGCAGTCTTTTGGTCAAGGTTCTGGTTTTCTTCTTCTTTACGTGATTCGAAGTACTCCTGATGACGTTTGTTGATGATGGTTGATGCTTCTTTGAAACGATGCCAGATCTCTTCACGCAGTTCACGGCTGACAGGTCCTGTCTCGCGGAACTGTTGGTGCAGGTTCTGTAACTGACGGAATGACCCGATGATATCGTCGCTTTCTGTCAGCTTCTCTGCTGCTTCACAAAGAGCCGTCTTTATTTCGAGGTTCTTCTTGAAATCGTAAGCACGGAACTCATTATTTAACTTCAAGGTGTCATAGAATTTCTCTACGTTTGCCTGATAGGTCTTCCACAGTTCAGTAGATTTTTCTGCAGGGACATCCTTGATGCTGTTCCATTCGTTTTGCAGTTCGCGGAACTCATTATATGACTTGTTCACCTCATCAGGATTGTCGAGGATGACTTTGATTTTCTCGATGATGCGCAACTTCTTCAGATAGTTTTCCTCCTTCTGTTGTTCCTGAGCCTTGTGTTGGGCAGCTCTTTTCTCACGTACAATCGTAAATTCCTCCTTGAACAACTGCTCTGTTGGGTCTATGGCTGGTGTGTACGCCTCTGGGTCACCTCCGTCATCGATATACTGCTTATATGCAGCATCGCTTTCTGCTTTGATGATTTTGTAGAAATGACTCTTCAGGATGTCAACTTCCTGACGACTGATTTCCTCATCGCTCTCTGCAATTTGCTTCATCCGCTCAATAATTCCTTCTTTCGTAGCAGGTATATCGAACTCGCTCTCCTGTTCAGGTTCAGGTTCCGCTTCTGCTTTTGCCGCAGGTTCTGCTACGGCTTCTGTTTCGGCAACAGGCTCTTCTTTTGACTCTGCTGGAGTTTCTTCTACAGCTACAATTTCTTCTGTAGGTGCTGCAACCGGCTCTTCAATTGTTTCCGCTGTCACCGTTGTTTCTGTATCAACTTCTTCTGATTTGATTACAGGTTCATTGTTTACTAATTCTTCCATATCGTATTATTCTTTAGTTATTGATTCAGCATTATCCTAATAGTTCGTTGATTGTATAGATATACACAACAGCCATTGGAATGGCAAGTAGGGAACTGTCGAAACGATCGAGCAACCCTCCGTGTCCAGGTAGAATCTTTCCAGAGTCCTTGATGCCAAGTTTACGTTTGATAAGCGATTCCACCAAATCTCCCCACGTTCCAAACCCAATGATCACCAATGCAAGGCCTGCCCACGCAAGATGGTTGTAAAGTCTGTTCTCGGAAAAATCTTGGCTGAAGTAGGCAATGACTTGTGATACCACTAAAGCCATGATAAAGGCTGCGATACAACCTTCCCAGGATTTCTTTGGAGAAATACGTGGAAATAGCTTGTGGCGTCCCAACCAAGTACCGAATCCATAGGCCGCAGAGTCTCCAAACCAGATGAAGATAAATACAGAGAGTACAAATATTGGATTGTAGACAACTCCGTATTTTATAGAAAAGAATGCTAACGTGTTGAGTAAGGCAAATGGTAGTGCAATGTAAAGTTGCGACATCATCGTGAACGCCCAGTTCAGCAACACGTTATTGTTTGGGAAATAAAGCTCAACAATCAGCAAGTACACTAACGTAATCAAGTACGGAATGAATATCTCTGCTCCTGCGATGTTTGCGTTGAATGCCATGACGGCTCCAAACAAATAGATGGATGCGATGGGTGTAATGAAACGGTTAATCTGACAGCCTTGATACTTGTTCATTAACGAACAGAACTCCCAAGTTGTAAGTCCTGAGAACAAAGCAAACAGGATTCCAAAACTGAAAGGATGCCATAAGACACAACCTATGACAATAGCAACAAATGCTAATCCTGTAATGGTGCGTATGATTAAGTTTCTATCCATTCTGTATAGTGATTGATATTAGTGTACTAATTCTCAAACTGCTTACATTACCAGCCAAAGAGGGTCTTCTCCTGTGTGTCGTCAGGATTGTCCGAAGATTGAGAGGACGCCTCTTTCTCTTTTTCTTCAGTTGGCTTTTCCGGGTTTTCCGGCTGTGCAGGTGCGATATAATGGATATCTTCTGATTGCCCCTCTTCAGCATCTGCAGTTTCCTCCAATGGGTCAATCAATTCGAACGGCTCCATCTCTGTATCGCTTGGTTGCGCTTCTGTAACTGTATTCTTGATGTCTGTCTGAACCGCTTGCGCCACGATACCTTCGCTCATGGCTGGAGTTTCATGTGTGGTGACTTTCAACTCGTGAAACTGTTTGGGCTCATGCTTTTCCTCTTTGGCCTTTTCGTCTGCACCCTTCTTGTTGTTTGTCAATTCTCCTTTCTTCGCTTTCTCTACGACAGCTTCTACCACCTTCTTTCGAATGAATTCCTCATTTTCTGCACTATGATCTGTGTCATCATCTTTGCTTGATGGAGATGTGGCTTGTTCGTTCGCTGCAAGGATTTCCTCTGTACGTGATACCCAAGGCCGTTTGCCGAATATGCGTTCAACATCTTCCGCATAAATCACTTCCCGGTCAATCAGCAGTTGTGCCAACTCTTGATGGCCTTCTTTGTGTTCGGTAAGAATCTGTTTTGCACGTGCATATTGCTCTGCAATCAGCTTCTTTACTTCTTCATCGATTAATTTAGCGGTGTGTTCGCTATATGGTTTGGTGAAGGCATATTCATCGTTGTTATAATAACAGAGGTTTGGAAGCGAGTCACTCATACCTGCATAAGCAATCATGCCGTAAGAGCGTTTGGTGACTTTTTCCAAATCATTCATAGCACCTGTTGAAATCCTACCGATACATAAGTCTTCGGCTGCACGTCCTCCAAGTGTAGCGCAAATATCGTCTAGCATTTCCTCTTTCGTCGTGATTTGACGCTCTTCAGGCATATACCAAGCGGCTCCAAGCGCCTGTCCACGTGGGACGATCGTCACTTTCACGAGTGGGTTTGCGTATTGGCAGAACCAACTGATGGTTGCATGTCCGGCTTCATGTAGTGCGATAGCACGTTTTTCGTCTGCTGTCATCACCTTGGTCTTTTTCTCCAATCCGCCGATGATTCTGTCTACAGCATCCAGGAAACATTGTTTGTTGACCCAAGCGCTATTGTTTCTGGCAGCAATGAGTGCTGCTTCGTTACAAACGTTTGCTATATCGGCTCCAGAGAATCCTGGTGTTTGACGAGCCAGCATATCTACATCTACCGTTTCATCAATCTTGATTGGGCGTAAGTGGACATTGAAGATTGCTTTGCGCTCATTGAGGTCAGGAAGATCTACGTGGATTTGTCTGTCGAATCGGCCTGCACGTAATAATGCTTTGTCCAGCACGTCTGCTCGGTTAGTTGCTGCTAAGATAATGATTCCGCTATTTGTGCCGAATCCGTCCATCTCGGTGAGCAACTGGTTGAGGGTGTTCTCGCGTTCGTCGTTTCCTCCTATGCTGGCTTTGTTGCCACGAGCACGACCAATAGCGTCAATCTCGTCAATAAAAATGATACATGGGGATTTCTCTTTTGCCTGTTGGAAGAGGTCACGAACTCGACTTGCTCCCACACCTACGAACATCTCGACGAAGTCAGAACCTGACATCGAGAAGAATGGTACATCTGCTTCACCTGCTACAGCTTTGGCAAGCAACGTTTTACCTGTTCCTGGAGGACCTACGAGTAGGGCTCCCTTTGGAATCTTACCACCCAGTTCTGTATATTTCTTTGGGTTTTTCAGGAAGTCAACAATCTCATGAACTTCACGCTTTGCTTCTGTCTGACCTGCCACATCTTTGAATGTGACTTTGGTAGTTGCACCATTCTGATCGAACAATTTCGCTTTCGACTTGCCAAAGTTGAAGATGCCTCCTCCGATGCCTCCTCCTCCCATGCGGTTCATGATAAAGAACCAGAATACAACCAAAAGAATGAGCGGGCCAATCTGTATTAAGATGTTCCAGAAGGTGTTGTCATCACGTTCGTAACTGACTTTTCCTGAAAACTTACCATGCACACGTGCAGAGTCAATCTTGTTCTCCAAGCTGCTTACAGAACCGAACTCCACTTGAGGAATGCGTGGGGTTTGCTGTTTGCTAACATCGCCGTAAATATACTTCTCGCCCTTTGGGTCAACGCTGAACTTCAAGGTCAGATAGTCTTTGTTGACCATAATTTCCTTAACATATCCGCTGTCAAGACAAGCTTGGAAGTCTGTATATGATAGTTGCTTCGTTGAACTGTTACCTGATTTGGTTAGAAATACATAAGCAATTCCTGCCAGTAAGAACAGATAAAGCCAACTCAGGTTAAATCTTGGTTTGCGCATCTTGTTCGATGCATTATTATTGTTCTGTTTCGTCTCTTTTGCCATTTCGTCTCTTCGTTATTCTTTTATTCTCTTTTCACTCTTCACTCCTTCACTCCTGCCTTTATCCCACATCCGGAATATCTGTAAGGTCGGCATCTTCCCACAGATTGTCGATATCATAGAATTGTCGGTATTCTGGTACGAACACATGTACAATGATATCTGCATAATCCATTGCTATCCAAAGGCTGTTGCGTTGTCCGTCTACAGTTAAAGGACGTGCATCTCGCTTTTCACGCATCATGTCGCCTACTGATTCTGCTATCGCATGCACCTGAGTGGGTGTGTTTCCTTCACAAATCACTAAATAATTGCAAATCGTATCATCAATTTTAGATAAATCCACAACACGGATATTCCTTCCCTTTTTCTCTTGAATGCCGTCAACTACGGTCTTTACGAATTTGTTCAATCTCTTCATTCTAATGCAAATTTGGGACAAAGATAGCAATAATATTGTGAAGCGCAAAATAAATTATATTTATTTTTGTGAAATGAGTGAAAAAAGACAGGGAACTTTAAAAAAGTCCCCTGTTTGTTGAATTCTCTATGCTTTTTTGTTTCGTTACAACTTGATTCTGCTAGTAAGCATAATATATCCCACTCTGCGATCAAATCCGCCATATACGTTTCCTGCATTATCTGTCAAGGTAGCTCCCTTTGCGAAGAAGTTGTGCAATGGAGTTGAAATCTGAATCAGGAATTGCTTTTTGCTATCGTATGGAGTGAATGAATAGGTAAGGTCAAGACCAAAACCACCACGTAGCATGCTCTTGTGAGCACCAGCCATCCTACCACCACATCCAGTTAATGCGTCATAGAATGCACCCACTTCAAAAGCGTGATCTTCTCCTTGCCCAAGAATCAATCCAAAGCGTGGCTGGAAATAATAACCGCGAATGCTGTTGAACTGTTTGAATACAACTTCCTGACTCTTGAAATAGGCACCTGCATAGAATCCTACGAATGAAGGTTTCCAAGATGCGTCAATACCGATAGCGTAGTCGCCTGGGTTCTTGAATGGGTTGCTGAATGCATGAGTGTAAGGACAGAAAATTTCTGTCATGCCACCGAATCCATTTTTCTTCGCACTGAATGGGAATACCAATGCTGCTGTAGGGATGATCCTGTCGACAATAGAAGCGTCTTCGTCATCATCGTCTATAAATTCTTTGGTTGTAACTGCAACTGCATCATAGATCAGGGTAGTGAAGTAGTTCGTACACCATGCACGAGTGTTGAGCGTCCAAGTTCCCTCTTGAGCTGATACATTGGCGGTAAAGAGTACTGCCAAAAGAATAGATGTAATAATTTTTTTCATGTTCTAATCGTTTATTTAGTTGTAGATAGTCTTGATATGTGTCGCAAAGTTAGTGTTTTTTTTATGATGTACAATGCGAAAACCGAAATTATTTGCTGAAAAAGCAAAAATAATACTAAAAATGGAGTATTTATCAATCTTTACTGCTTGGAGTGATTGTGTCAACAAACATGGGTTGGTAGCCAATCTGAGTCAGGATTTGGGTGACGGCTTCTTTGGCATAGAGAAGAGCTTTCTGACGATTCTCTTGCGTGTCAAATATAGTGCGAATCTGTTGCTCCACTTTGTTGCGTAACCCGTTTGTTGAGGGTAACGCTTCCTTCCAATAACCTTCGTCGTCAGAAATGAAGGTTGACGCTTGGGTCGATGCGATGTATGCTAATGCCGGCATTCTGACCTCTATGGTATGCTCGTCGATTTGTGTGAATTCAATTTCGCTTAAGTTGATTTTATAACTAACTTTCTGTCTTAGGGTTTGTACGCAAGAGTGGTCTTCTGGGAATAAACTAAGGTGATATTCTGTTTGTTGAAGTGTGGTGAAATCCTCTATAACAGCAGTTGCTATGTACAGGTCGTTTTTAGGCATGATGGCCAGGATGGTATTAGGAGTGCTCTCAATACCGATTTCGCTATCGGCGCTATTCGTACATTTGCCCAATACGATGATGAGCAAAATGATGATAGCCAAGATTCC
>CAMYYX010000037.1 GCA_947303695.1 uncultured Prevotellaceae bacterium
TTCAAACAAGTTTGGCATTATATTCGGCTCAATCGCATTTTTAAGAAGTTTAAGAAGTTTAAGGGTTTAATATCCCCAATGTCGCATGCGACGTGCCCATGGGGCATACCCCGCCGCCTTGGCGAGCCGTCATCTCTCGGGGCTTAGTCGCCAGAGCCCCATGCTTTAATCTGTTCGCCCCGATATGTGCCTTTCAACAGGTTTCCACCTGCATAGATGGCACCACGGAACACCTCTTTTCCAACGTCATCGCAGGCTGTGATGAGTCCCGTCTTGGGGTTCACATCCGCCTTAAATTGTTCTCCACGAATAGATAATGTAGCCCAATCGTGTTCTTCTCCCAAAGGGAAGTCTACTACATATTGTTCGCCATCACCAAAGAAGAAATAGGTGCCTCCGAAAGAGGTCCATACTTCGTTTTCCCAATCATCATCTGAGCCTTCATCATCACTTTCTGAGATTGCCTCTTCTTCGTCGATTTCTGCTGTTGCACTATCTTCATCACTACCCTCATCCGTTTCAATCACAGCTTCGTTTTCGTCTGTAGCGTCATCAGTAGTAGCTGCTTTCTTTTCGTTACACGCCGTAAATGCGAGCATGCAAATCAAGGCAATTACCAAAGTCCAATTATTCGTTTTCATTGTCTCTTAAGTTTATGGTTTATATTTGTTGTATTACGAAGGCAAAGATAAGGAAAAATGTAAAAATGAAAAAATGAAAGAATGAAAAAATGGAAAAAGAAGGCCAAAATAGCAAAAATAGTAAATAGTAAATGGTTAAATAGTAAATTTTTACTACCTTTGCAGCACCAAACCATTTTTAGCAAAATGCACTCAACATGGACTCAGTGACCTCATACTTGCACCTACCTATCCAGGATCCGACTTGGGTATTCTTCTTGGTGCTACTCATTATTTTGTTCGCTCCACTGCTGTTCGCCAAACTGCGCATCCCACATATTATCGGGTTGATTCTGGCAGGAGTGCTGATTGGAGAGCACGGGTTCAATATACTGGAAAGAGACACGAGCTTCAAGTTGTTTGGACAGGTAGGCATCTACTACATCATGTTTCTTGCGGGTTTGGAGATGGACTTAGTGGGATTCAAACGAAACTTATCGAAAGGTCTTCAATTCGGTGCTTTGACGGCACTTATTCCGTTCGCTTTTGGTTTCATCACAGGCTATTACATCCTACATTATTCGATGTCGGCATCGTTGCTGCTTTCGTGTATCTTTGCATCGCATACGATCGTATCCTATCCGATTGTGGCTCGATATGGTTTGACAAAGCATCCTGCTGTCACGATTACGATTTCAGCAACAATGATTGCGCTTCTGTTTGCCCTGTTGGTACTCGCTCTTATATCGGGTCAATACAAAGGGGAGGCTGACACATGGTTTTGGCTGTTGTTCGCCGTGAAGTGTGTAGCGTATTTTGCGGGTGTCATCATCTTCTTCCCAATGATCATCCGTTGGTTCTTCAAGCATTATACCGAGCGAGTCATTCAGTACATCTTTGTCATCATGATGGTGTTCTTAGCTGCTGCATTGGCTAACCTGTGTGGTTTGGAAGGCTTACTCGGAGCGTTCATTGCCGGATTGATTTTCAATCGTTTCATCCCTCATACATCACCCCTGATGAACAGAATAGAGTTCGTCGGAAACGCATTGTTTATTCCATATTTCCTTGTAGGAGTAGGTATGTTGGTCAATCTGAAGCCGTTGCTGAAAGATGTGGATGCCATTGTAGTGGTACTCATCATCGTGGTAGCCAGTACGCTTTCAAAACTGATTGCTTCGACCATCTCCCGTAAATTATTCCATTTCAATCATGCACAAGGATTGGTGATGTTCGGTCTTTCAGAAGCCCATGCAGCAGGTGCAATTGCAATGGTGATGGTGGGAACGTCGTTGGAGGTGAGCCCTGGTGTGCCGCTGATGAGCAATGCTGTTTTGGACGGTGTTGTATTGATGATTCTCATTTCATGTATCATCAGTTCGATGGCCACCGATCAGGGAGCACGCAAGCTGAGGTTGCAATTAGAAAACAGCGAAGAGACTTCAGAAAGCCGTCCTGCTGATGATGAGAAGATCATGGTATTGGTGAAAGACACATCAAAACTGCAAAACATCTTGCAAACAGCCATTATGATGCGCAATACTGCGTTAAATCGCGGACTGATTTGTTTGAATGTAGTGAACGATGCAGATTACACCGAAAAGTCACAAGCAAAAAGCAGAGAGACCCTCCATATGGCAGAAGACATCTGTTCTGCAGCCGATGTACCGATTCAGACACAAAGCCGTCTGGCTGTTAACATCGTAAACGGAGTTGTGCACAGCATGCGTGAGAACGATGCGTCGGAGATACTGATAGGTATTCATGATCAGCAGAATAGCGACAAATCCTATTACGGGCAGTTTGCTAACGGATTGATTCAAAGTATGGAACGACAACTAATTATCGTTGACTATATCCAGCCAGTAAATACCATCCGGAAAATTGTCGTAGCAGTTCCTGAGCGGGCAGAGTACGAAGTAGGATTCTATCGGTGGGTATGCCGATTGGCACGATTGGCCGGCGAAATTGGCTGCCGCATCGAATTCCGCACTTCAGAGGCCACCGGACAACATATTCATCACTACATGCAGCAATACTTCAAGAATGTGAGAGCAGAATATAAGATGCTGGATTCGCTGAGTGACCTGAAAGCGTTGAAGGACGAACTGAACCCTGATCACCTGTTTGTGATTGTGACAGCACGACAAGGGGGTATCAGCTACCACACATCATTCAGCAAGATTCCTGAACTGCTACAAGCTCACTTCAGTCATTGTAGTGTGATGATGATTTATCCCGATCAATTCGGAGAAAACAACGAGATATACTCATTCTCTGCACCATTAGTCAAGCGCTATGAGATGACTCGGGTGTCAAAATGGATGTCGAAATGGATTAGTAAAGTAGGATAACTATGATAACGATAAAGAATATAACCAAAAGTTTTGGGTCGCTTCAAGTGCTCAAAGGTGTCAGCCTGGAAATCAACAAAGGCGAAATAGTGAGCATCGTAGGTCCAAGTGGAGCAGGAAAAACCACCTTATTACAAATTATTGGTACACTAGAAGGTGCCGATAGCGGTGAAATCGTCATAAATGGAAAGAAAGTCGATGGAATGGGTAAGGTGGAACAGGCTAAATTCCGCAACCAAGAACTGGGATTCGTCTTTCAGTTTCATCAGCTTTTGCCCGAATTCACCGCATTGGAAAACGTGATGATTCCTGCGCTCATCGCAAAGAAATCAAAACGTGAGGCAAAGAAAAAGGCAATGGAATTGTTGGATTTGTTGGGATTGAAAGAACGGGCCAACCACAAGCCAAACGAATTGTCGGGCGGAGAGAAACAGCGTGTTGCCGTTGCGCGAGCACTGATCAACAATCCGGCTGTGATATTGGCCGATGAGCCATCAGGAAGCCTTGACAGTAAAAACAAAACAGAACTACATCAACTGTTCTTTGATTTACGTGACCGATTCGGGCAGACCTTTGTCATCGTGACGCACGATGAAGAACTGGCAAAACTGACAGATAGGACTATCCACTTAAAAGACGGTGAAGTAGTGGCTGATGAAGAAATAAAGGATAATGATAGTATAGAACCTACAGAAACGAATGATAATGAAAATAGCGGAACAATCCATACGGCTGGGGAAGAGGAACCAACTGACGGTGCTGCGTGAAGTAGATTTTGGTGTCTATCTTGACGGAGGAGACATTGGTGACATTCTGTTACCAAAACGCTATGTACCCAACGAGTGCAAGGTTGGTGACGTAGTGGATGTCTTTCTGTATCTGGACAGCGAAGAACGATTAATTGCAACTACAGAGCACCCATTGGTAGAAGTGGGACAATTTGCCTTTCTGGAGGTGAAATGGATTAACCAATTCGGAGCCTTTCTTGACTGGGGATTGATGAAAGACCTATTCTGTCCATTCAAGGAACAGAAAATGCGGATGCAGCAAGGGAAAAAGTATGTCATATATTGTTATATCGACACACTTACTTCACGTATCGTCGCATCAGCTAAGGTAGAAAAGTTCTTTTCAAAAGAACCGCCACCATATCAAGTAGGGGATATGGTAGAGGTTATGATTCAACAGAAAACGGACCTTGGCTTCAAAGCCATCGTTGAAGGACGTTACGGTGGATTGATCTATCAAAACGAACTGTTCCGTGACATCCATACAGGTGACATACTTTCCGCTTATGTAAAGACCATCCGTCCTGATGGCAAACTCGACATCACATTGCAGCATCAAGGCATGCAGCACGTAATGGATTTCTCAGAACAACTCTATCAATATCTGCGTGAAGACGAGAACGGCTTTTGTCCATATCACGATAAAAGTCCTGCCGAAGAAATCTACGCAGCGTTTAAAGTCAGCAAGAAAACTTTTAAGAAAGCTGTTGGTGATTTATACAAACGCAACATCATTTTACTAAAACCTGATGGTTTATATCTAACAGACGAAGGTAAAATTACAGGCGTCATCGAAGACTAAAAATGCGATGAAATCGCAATTTTTTTCTATTTTTTCTCGTTTTTTTGGCGAAAAACCCCCAAAAGAACTAAATTCCCACACATTATGACGAGTTTGCCGATAATGCAGTATTTGTATTATCCGTAACTTTGCACCGTTAAAAGAAATATAGGATAGTGTTTGTAAAAAATCATTAAGCAAAAAGTTTTCATAATAATTAAGTTAGACTGGTTAATAGTTAAGTATGGATTTATTAATGCTTGTTCGGGAACCGTGAGGATTCCGAACAAGCAGAATCCAAAAAACAAAAAATGATTATTGAGATACACAACCATATACTTGTATACTCTCTTACTATCTATTACACTACTAATCTATGAATCCGAAAGAAAGACCGACTGAAGAGTCGGTCTTTCGGTTTTTTATTTATAAGTCTTTCAATATCGAGAGGGCTTTATTTTCAGCGGCCTCCATGATGGCACGTTCACCAGGTCCTTTATCGTTGATTCCACAAAGGTGTAATATCCCATGAATAATGACCCTATGTAATTCTTCCTGATAGGCAGTGTGCTGTTGCTCTGCGTTAGAAGCCACTGTGTCCAAGCTGATAAAGATATCTCCCCTGATAGTATGACCCAATGAATCGTCAAACGTTATGATATCCGTGTAGTAATCATGTTGCAGAAACTGACGGTTGACTTCAAGAATCTTGGCGTCATCACAGAAAATATAAGCGATTTCACCGACATTCCGCCCATATGATTCCGCAACTGCTCCTATCCATTCTTTTATTTTAATGCTGTCGATGGATGGGATAGAGACGCCATCACTTAGAAAGCTGATCTTCATAGTCTTCTTGTTTAATGACAGCAACTCCCTTCAAATAGATATTATTTGCCTCGTTTGTTATCTGATAATACTCATTCATTTCCCACAAATCACGTGCGAGAAGTGCTTTCATCTGGAGTTTCAACAGAGGCAGCGACTGCTGAAGGATTGAGTCGTTATACGAAATCTTTTCCTTCTCAGCATTCTCAAGTAACATATCCATCAGTTCTTGAGGAATGTCGTAATTAGATCTGAAACTATCGAATGTATTGTATTGTTTCAGCAACTTCTTTCGATTCTTGTCTATATATTTCAAGCACGCTTGAGGAATACAACTTTTCGCCAATAATTCTCGATGGAATCGGGTATATTGAGTGGTATCAAGGGAAACATAGACGTCAGGCATGATTCCTCCCCCACCAAAAACTGTACGATGGTTCTTCAGCGTCGTAAATTTCAGAGAATCGGCAAAGTGAATACTATCAGGGTTCGTCAATTCACCGCTATTGAGGCGTACAAGCATATCCTTGTTATAATCGTCACCTTTCCCTTTTTCATAGGGTTTCTGTATGCAACGACCTGAAGGACTGTAATAATGAGCAGTTGTCAGTCGAATCATCGAACCGTCAGGCATATTGATAGCGCGCTGAACAAGTCCTTTTCCAAATGAACGGCGTCCTATGACAAGTCCTCTGTCGTGATCCTGAATAGCACCAGAAACAATCTCAGATGCAGAGGCAGTGTAGCTGTCTATGAGCACCACAACTCGACCTGTACGGAACATACCATTACCATCCGCCAAAAAGTTCTGTCGTGGCATGATTCGTCCTTCGGTAAACACGATTAATTCGCCCTTTTCCAAGAATTCATTACTGATTTTCACAGCAGCATCAAGATAGCCACCTCCGTTTCCTTGAAGATCCAAAATCATGTCTTTCATTCCGTGATCTTGGAGCATACGAACAGCACTCTTGAATTCCTCATGGGTTCTCGCGCCAAAATTATTGATGCGGATATAACCTGTAGTTGCATCTATCATGTATTTCGCATCAATCGAGTACACAGGAATTGTATCTCTCGTAACAATAAAAGTATTAAGCCCCTTCACTCCTTGACGCATAACACCCAAACGGACCTTAGAACCTTTCGGGCCTCGTAATTTCCGTTTAATATCATCTGTTGTGAGCTTCTGACCGGCTATAGACGTATCGTTGACAGTAATGATTCGGTCGCCTGCAATGATACCGACCTTTTCAGATGGTCCTCCGCTTACGGGCTGAATGACAACCAATGTGTCCTCAACCATATTGTATTGGACTCCTATGCCCTCAAAATTTCCTTCCAATGGTTCTGTTAAGGCCTTGACTTCCTTAGCTGGCGTGTAGGCAGAATGAGGGTCTAGTTGATTGAGCATTCCTTTGATGGCATCTTCAACCAACTTATCTTCATCCACCTCCTCAACATACAACTGATTAATACGCGCTTCTGCTAATATCAGCTTTTGTAAAGGAATGGCTGACAATGGATTATTCTTGGTCTCGTTATTGTTTTGAGCTACAGCAATAATGGATGCAAACCATGCTGCCAGGACAAATATCTGCTTCATAGAAAATGGTGATTAATGGATTGAAATAGGTAATGGTAAGAATTGAGTGACGTCTTTACCATAACTGATGAGTTCACGAATGATGCTTGAACTGATATTGGCATACTGTTCTTCTGTAAATAAAAGAATTGTCTCGATGCCGGAAATCTGACGATTCACATCAGCAATCTGACGCTCATATTCAAAGTCTTTCACATAACGAACACCACGTACCAGGAAATCGGCTCCGATACTCTGTGCAAAATCTGTCGTCAACCCTTCATAATGAGTAACGGTGATTCTTGGATTATCGGCAAACACCTTATTTATATATATAATACGTTCATCCAACGTAAACATCGTCTGCTTATTTGGATTAACCCCAATAGCGATGATGATTTCATCAGCAACGGAAAGGGTGCGGTCAACGATTGATTTATGACCCAAAGTGAACGGATCAAATGTTCCTGCGAATAATGCTTTGCTCATGACTTATTCCTCCTCATTCATTTCAACGTCAGCTTCTGGTTTGTCCTCCTCGAATACGAGGTTGTTGATGATGAAATTCTGACGTTCCATCGTGTTCTTACCCATATAATATTCCAACAGCTCCTGTACTTTGTCATTTTTCTTCAACGTGACTTGTTCCAGTCGCATATCCGGACCTATGAAATTCTTGAACTCATCAGGTGAAATCTCACCAAGACCTTTGAATCGGGTTATCTCAGGTTCTGGGCTCAATTTCTCTATTGCGTTGACGCGTTCTTCTTCTGAATAACAATAGATGGTGATGAAATCTCCCTTATCATTAGGATTGTCCTTTTGATAGGCCTCAAGTACAGGCTTCTTGACACGTTTCTTCTTGTTACGTACGCGGAAAAGTGGGGTTTGGAGAATGTGTACATGTCCTTTCTTTACCAGTTCAGGGAAAAACTGTAAGAAGAAAGTAATCATGAGCAAACGGATATGCATTCCGTCCACATCAGCATCTGTAGCGACAATCACTTTGTTATAGCGAAGTCCGTCGATACCTTCCTCAATGTTCAATGCAGCCTGTAACAGGTTAAACTCTTCGTTTTCGTAAACCACCTTCTTAGTCAATCCGTATGAATTGAGTGGTTTTCCACGTAGTGAGAATACTGCCTGAGTTTCTACGTCGCGGCTTTTGGTGATGCTTCCACTTGCCGAATCTCCCTCAGTAATGAAGATACAGCTATCCTCTTTGTTTTCACCTTTAGCATCGTTGAGATGAATACGGCAGTCGCGCAGTTTGCGGTTGTGTAAGTTCGCCTTTTTCGCACGTTCACGAGCCAACTTCGTGACTCCTGCTATCGCCTTTCTATCACGTTCGTTCTCCTGAATCTTCTGCTGAATCACATCTGCCACATCCAGGTTCTTGTGCAGATAGTTGTCTACCTCCGTCTTAATGAAATCACCAATAAACTTATTGACGCTGATTCCACCATTAGGCTCCATTGTCAGCGATCCGAGTTTGATTTTCGTCTGACTCTCAAATTGGGGCTCCTGAATGTTGATGGCTATTGCTGCTACAATACCATTACGAATGTCTCCATATTCATAGTTTTTGTTGAAGAACTCCTTGATGGTGCGAGCAATATGTTCTTTGAAGGCACTCTGGTGGGTACCTCCTTGAATGGTATGCTGACCGTTCACAAACGAATGGTATTCTTCGCCATATTGCTGATTGGTATGGGTGAACGCAATCTCTATATCCTCACCTTTTAAGTGTACAATATCATAGAGCGGCTTGGTATCCATTGTGTCCTCCAACAAGTCTTTCAATCCATTGCGACTTGTGATACGACGGTTGTTATAGTAGATTTCCAACCCTGTATTCAAGTACGTATAGTTGCGAAGCATCGTCTCCACGAACTCGGTCTGGAACTTGTAATTCAAAAACAGGGTATTATCCGGCTCAAAGAAAATGTAGGTTCCTGTTTCCTCGTTTGTATCTTCTGTAGTGTCGCTTTGTAGGATGCCTCGTTGGAACTTAGCAATCCGGACCTTTCCTTCACGATAACTCCGTACCTCGAAATTGGAACTGAGTGCATTCACAGCTTTCGTACCCACACCGTTAAGTCCTACGCTCTTCTTGAAGGCTTTAGAATCATATTTACCACCTGTATTGAGCATACTGACCGCCTCTATCATCTTACCCTGTGGTATACCACGTCCAAAGTCTCTCACACTTACGGCTTTGTCTTCGATGATTTCTATCTCGATGCGCTTTCCTGCGTTCATCTTGAATTCATCGATGGAGTTGTCGATGATTTCTTTCAGCAGCACATAGATTCCGTCTTCAGCATGCGTTCCATCGCCCAAACGTCCAATATACATACCTGGACGAGTGCGCACATGATCCATATCACTTAGATGGCGGATATTATCATCGGTATACTCTACAGATGCCATCGTCTTATCTTTGATTTCTTCCATTATCTAGTTTTGCTTTTGCCTACAAATTCATCTTATAACATCTTCTGCGTTTGTGCTGGCGACGTTCAAAGTATATCCACTGAGACTGCACTTTCGAGTTTACCTCCAACTCAGGGTTGGTCTCCACATACTTATATCCTTCCGAGATAAACAGAGGAAGCAGATCGTAGAACAATACAGCATTAATACCTTTACCTTGATACTCAGGCAGCAAACCCACCAACATCAAGTCCAATGTGTCGGGTTTCTTCCATTTCAATGCCTTCAACAGATGGAACCACCCAAAAGGTAGCAACCGTCCATGTGCTTTTTGCAATGCTTTCGAAAGCGATGGCATCGAGATGCCCACACATATCAGTTTACCATTCGCATCGGTAATGAGTGACACCAATTTCAAATCGATAAACGGGATATACTGCTTGATATACTGATCGATTTGTCGTTCAGTCATCTCAGAATAGCCAAACAAGGGTTTGAAAGCTTCATTGATGACACTGAATATCTCACGTCCGTATTCTTTCTTCAGTTTCGAACGCGAAGTATATTTCTTGATTTGAAGTCCGTATTTCTCAATCACGATTTTTGCAATACGGGTCAATCGTTCAGGAACACCCGTCTCACGTGGCACCGTCATCAGCATCTCAATCCAGTCGGCATCCTTTTCAAAACCAAGTGCTTCGATATGCTGGGGGTAATATGGATAGTTATAGATCGTAGCATTCGTACTTAGCTCCTCAAATCCTTCAATCAGCATGCCCTCAGCATCCATATCGGTAAACCCTAGCGGACCTTGAATTGTGGTCATCCCTTTGGCTCGACCCCATTCGGCTACAGCATTAATCAATGCCTTACTCACCTCGCGGTCATCGATGAAATCGATATATCCGAATCGCACCATGCGCTGCTCCCATCGCTCGTTGGCACGATTGTTGATAATACCCGCAACACGTCCCACAATCTTACCGTCTTTATAAGCCAGGAAGTAAATAGCTTCGCAAAATTCCATTGCGGGATTCTTGTCCGAGAATGTATCCATCATGTCCTCGTAGATATCAGGCACAGAATAAGGATTGTCTTTATACAATTCATAATTGAACCTCACAAACTGCTTCAGTTCCTTATGCGTCTCGACTTGCTTTATTGTCACTCTATCCATATCTTACTTAATAGAAAACACAAACGTTGCATGCTTTGCATGCACTAAGATTGAGCAAAGGTAGTAAAAATTTACGATTTGACCATTTACATTTACTATTTTTGCACATTTTCTTCATTTTTGCATTTTATAATATTTGCATTTTGACATTTTCCACAACCTTTCAATTCGTCAACAGATACCTTCAATAATTTGTTCAAGGGTCACATTAGGGTCATCAACACCAAAGCCATTTTTCTTCAACGTCGACTTTCGCTTCTTGATGGCATCAACACTGATATGGAAGATGTCGGCCAGCACCTTATTCTTCACCTTCATACGAGTCAAGATACACATTCGGATGTCATCTTCTTCGAAATCCTTGTGCTGCTGCCGTAATTTCTTGACAAAGTTGTTCTCTGAGGCATCTAACAAGTCTTCTATCTCTTGCCATGTTTCATTCGTCAATCGGATATCTTCCTTGTCAATCAGATTTGCCTTGACTTGCGACACATGGGCAATGAAATACTTCTGCAGCAACGCTAAAGTGATGCTCTTCTGATGAATCAGCTTTTGGTCGTTTTCATGTTGCCGCTGCTGCTCCATGACATACAAGTTATGGGTTTCTATCTCATGCTTACGTTTCATCAGATAAGCCTGACGACGAAGGCGATTGGTTCGGCGATGATAGAAAACAAAGAAGATAAGGAACAACAGGATGACCAACAGCCATGTAATCAGCATCCACTTCTGATGGGACAGTTTTTCCTCATGATGCTCCCTTTGGATGACGTCATGATAATAGTCGTCTTTGGCTTTTTGGATGTTATGCACCACTTTGTTTGTAACAAACACGATTGAATCTGCAAATACCCGTGCTGAAGCTGTGTCATTTTGCATGATGGCAATCTTACAAAGGTTTTGATACACAGCCACATTCTCTAGCTTATCTGCTGATCGGATATTCAAAAACGCCTCTCTGGCCTGTTCTAACGAGTCCTGTGCCATATAGCTGATGGCAAGGATGAAATTTGCAGAAGAGTTCGTGAAACGGTTGACTTCGCCCATGCCTTCTTTCGCCAATTCCAATGACTTCTGATAGTTGCCCGAAAGGAAATACAGCACAGAAGCATAACGCATGCAATCGTATTTCTTCGCATCCAGCTTCTCTTTGACAGCTACATCATAGGCCTCATTGATACATTCAAACGCCTTATCGGATTCACCTGATGCCATATATCGATTACTAAGTGTAATCAGAATATTGATATAATTAGCAGGCAAATCGTTACACTTCTTATAAGCTTCCAAAGCTTCTGTCTGCAGACGAATACCCTCTTTGGCATTACTGTGATACAGAATGATACCCAATCGGTTTTTGGCCAGATAATTGATACGCCAGTCCTCAGCTTTTTCCGAGTATTTAATTGCCTCGCGATACAGGTCTTCTGCTTGTTTTGTGTTGTGGTGAGTATCCTCGTAAAGTGCCAGATAATAGCAACTCTGCGCATAATGGCGTTGCATCTCAGAAGAAGGAAACGAGAAAATTCCACCAACCGTCTTATCCTTATAGTACATATACACAGGACGTATAATGCTATCAGTCTTGATACTGCGCAACCAGATGGCATTCGTCATGATACGCACCAATTTATATTTATAATCAGCTTCACGGCTATCTGCACCCGACTTACCCCAAATGGAATCAATACGGTTCAGCATCATGTCTGCGCTGTCAGGACACAATGGCAGATACGACTCTGCCCTATCCAGCAAAGCCTCAACCTGTTTGTCTCCTGTGCTACAGGCTGTAAGGAACAGGAGCATCACAAAAAACAATGCCATTCTTCTCTGTATCATCTCGCTCTGAACACAAAACAAAATAGTGAGGCACGATGGCCTCACTACCTTATTTATGTATAAATGGTTTAGTCGGCCATTTTTGCCTTGATGAACTCGCGGTTCAAGCGGGCGATGTTGGCGATAGTTTCGCACTTCGGACATACGGCCTCGCAAGCACGGGTGTTGGTGCAGTTGCCGAAGCCGAGTTCGTCCATCTTGGCTACCATGGCCTTGGCACGCTTGGCTGCTTCGGGACGTCCTTGTGGAAGGAGTGCAAGCTGGCTCACCTTCGAGCTAACGAAGAGCATTGCTGAACCGTTCTTACATGCAGCGACGCAGGCACCACAACCGATACATGATGCACAATCCATAGCTTCGTCAGCATCCTGCTTAGGAATAAGAATGGCGTTGGCATCCTGAGGTGCACCTGTGCGAACGGTGGTATAGCCACCTGCCTGGATAATCTTATCGAATGCTGTACGGTCGACCATACAGTCCTTGATAACAGGGAATCCTGCTGAGCGCCAAGGTTCGATAGTGATGGTATCACCTTCCTTGAAGCGGCGCATGTAGAGCTGACATGTGGTTGCTCCACGTTCGGTCTTACCATGTGGCGTACCGTTGATATAGAGCGAACACATACCGCAGATACCCTCGCGACAGTCGTGATCGAATACGAATGGTTCTTTGCCTTCCTCAATAAGTTGCTCGTTGAGGATGTCGAGCATCTCAAGGAATGAGGTATCACCAGGGATATCATTCATCACCTTCTGCTCAAAATGGCCCTTGTCTTTTGGGCCGTTCTGCTTCCAGTATTTCACTGTGAAGCTTTTCAATATCTTTTCTGCCATAACTAGTTCTTGTAATTACGTGTTTGTACCTTGATTGCTTCGTATTCGAGAGGCTC
>CAMYYX010000038.1 GCA_947303695.1 uncultured Prevotellaceae bacterium
GGAACATCTGCGCTGCAATCATGTGGCTTGCTCTAACGGTCTGCGACCTGTAGGACCCTCTCTTATCCCCCTTAAAGGGGGAGGGTTTGAAACATGAGACTTGAAACTAAAAAAATGCGATTAAGTGAGAGCAGAGTCAAGCTCGCTTGAACTATGCCGAACGCTAGCATTTTGCACGAAGTTAAAAGTGAATGGCTTCCCTGTAAATTCAGAGGAAGCCTGTTTATTTTGTTCACGATGTTCACAATGTTCATTGTTCATTTACCGTTTTCTTACCTATTCAGAAAAAAGTCAAAATATTTGGTAGTTTCAAAGAAAGGTTGTAACTTTGCAAAGTAAAGTAAAATCGGACCGTGATTCAGGAATACCAAATACGTGTTCTGCCCGAACAGGCAGCTAATGAGGGGGGCATCAGGCAGTTTCTGGTTGCAGAGAAGGGCCTTGCGGCTCAGCATATCAACCATATCCGTATCCTCAAACGGAGTATCGATGCAAGGCAACGGACCATCTATGTGAACCTGACGCTGAGGGTGTACATAGACGAGGAGCCGACTGACGATGTGTTCACCCCCATAGACTATCGGGATGTGAGCGACAGACCGGTTGCAATCGTGGTTGGTGCGGGTCCAGGTGGCTTGTTTGCCGCCTTGCGACTGATTGAACTGGGCATTCGCCCCATCGTGCTGGAACGGGGAAAGGATGTGCACGAACGGAGAAAGGATATCGCACGGATTTCGCGCGAGCATCTGGTGAATCCTGAATCGAACTTCTCCTTCGGAGAAGGGGGTGCGGGGGCTTTCTCGGACGGGAAACTCTACACACGCAGCAAGAAGCGTGGAAGTGTGGACCGCATCCTGCAGATATTCTGTCAGCATGGGGCATCGACCAGCATCCTGGCGGATGCGCATCCGCATATCGGAACGGACAAACTGCCGCGCGTCATAGAAAACATCCGCTCGACCATCATCCGCTGTGGGGGCGAGGTGCATTTCCAATGCAAGGTGACGGACCTGCTCATCAACAAGGACAGGGTGTGTGGCGTGAATGCAATCGACAGCCATGAGGGGACGGAAAGGCAGGTTCAGTGGAACGGACCTGTGATTCTCGCCACAGGGCATTCGGCTCGTGACGTCTATCGATGGCTTCACAGAAACAAGGTGGAGATCGAGGCCAAGAACCTGGCTGTCGGAGTCAGACTGGAACATCCTGCTCACCTCATCGACCAGATTCAGTATCACAACCGTGAGGGCAAAGGGCAGTATCTGCCAACTGCTGAGTATGCATTCGTGACTCAGGTGGAAGGGCGAGGCGTCTATTCGTTCTGCATGTGTCCGGGAGGCACGGTAGTTCCTGCAGCAAGCGGCCCTGAGCAGATTGTGGTGAACGGTATGTCGCCAAGTCTGCGCAACAGTCCTTGGAGCAATAGCGGAATGGTGGTGGAACTGCATCTGGACGACATCGGAGCAGATGATTCACCACTCGCCATGATGGAGTTTCAGGAGCAACTGGAGAAGCAATGCTGGATGCAGGGGAACCGTCGTCAGACTGCTCCTGCACAAAGGATGGCTGACTTCGTCAACAACCGGCTGTCGGGTTCGCTGCCCAAATCGTCGTACCAGCCGGGCCTCATCTCTTCCCCACTCCACTTCTGGATGCCTCCGTTCATCACCACACGACTGCAGCAGGGGTTCCGTCAGTTTGGCCGACAGAGCCATGGATTCCTGACCAACGAGGCGATCATCATCGGTGTAGAAACACGTACTTCCTCGCCTGTACGCATTGTCCGCAACCCCGAAACGCTGCAACATATCCGCCTCGAAGGGCTGTATCCTTGCGGCGAAGGTGCCGGTTATGCAGGGGGCATTGTATCGGCAGCTATCGATGGCGAACGATGTGCAGAAAATTTAGCAGAAAAAACGAAAAAAAACGCTAACCGCTAACCGCTAACCGCTAAACTTTTTGTAAATTTGCAAAACGATAACGATAACGATAACGAAAACTAAATAGTAAATAAGATAATAAGGAAGTAAAAGAAGTTAACGAAGTTACCGCTGCGCTCCGAAGTTACCGCTTGAGCTACGCTCTTCGCTCCGACAGAACCAAAGGGTGTTAACATCAGCAAAGTATCGTCGAACGTTTCTGTCCCCCGATAACGGGGGAACCGAAGGGGGTGCAAAGACCATTGAGTGATAACTCCGAGGCCAAGAGCCGATAACTTCTCTAACTCCGAGTGAAACGATAACTTCTTAAAGAAAAAATAGTAAATAAGATTATGGCAAATTCGAATGAAGAGAGACTAAAAGCCTTGCAAGCCGCAATGGCTAAAATTGAGAAAAACTACGGACATGGTTCCATCATGCGCCTTGGTGAAGAAAACATAGAGAAAATCGACAGCATACCTACCGGCTCTATCAGTTTGAATATTGCCTTAGGTGTTGGCGGTTACCCCAAAGGACGTATCATCGAGATATATGGTCCTGAGTCTTCAGGTAAGACCACGTTGGCACTCCATGCGATTGCAGAAAGCCAGAAACAAGGTGGTATCGCTGCCTTCATCGATGCAGAACATGCGTTTGACAGATTCTATGCGCACAAACTGGGAGTGGACACAGACAACCTCCTCGTGTCGCAGCCTGATAATGGTGAGCAGGCTCTCGCAATTGCTGACCAGCTGATCAGTTCGGCAGCTGTGGACATCATCGTCATCGACTCTGTAGCAGCCCTCACGCCAAAAGCAGAAATCGAAGGTGACATGGGTGAAAACAAGGTGGGACTGCAGGCTCGACTCATGAGTCAGGCTTTGCGCAAGCTCACAGCAACCATCAGCAAGACCAAGACGACGTGTATCTTCATCAATCAGTTGAGAGAGAAGATTGGTGTCATGTTCGGCAACCCTGAAACCACAACGGGTGGTAACGCGCTGAAGTTCTACTCATCGGTCCGTATCGACATCCGCAAGAAGGAGTCCATCAAGAATGGCGACGAAGTAATCGGAAACACCGTCAAGGTGAAGATCGTGAAGAACAAGGTGGCTCCTCCATTCCGCAAGTGCGAGTTCGACATCATGTTCGGAACAGGTATCTCGCGTAGCAGCGAACTGGTTGACCTGGGTACATCGCTCGAAATCCTGAAGAAGAGTGGCAGCTGGTTCAGCTACGAAGACAGCAAACTGGCTCAGGGACGTGAAGCCGCCAAGAAGGTCCTCGAAGACAATCCGGAACTGGCTGAGCAAATCGAAGCAAAGATCAAGGAAAAGCTCACAGGTAAGGAACTGGAAGAAATTGAGGGTTAACAAAGAAAAATGAGGTGTCGATTCAGGCACCTCATCTTTGTCTATAGCTGTCCGATAAATGCACGGACCACCTCGAACGAATGGTCGGCCATCTCTGCCCAGAAATTCTTGTACTCATCCACCTGAATCTCGGCCCCGATGGTGTCGCTGATGATGCGGAACGAGATGAATGGCACACCGAAAATCTTACAGGTGTGAGCAATAGCGCACGACTCCATATCGACAGCCAACCCCTCAGGGAACCGCTGCTTGATGAGTTCGAGTTTCGCACGTTCGGTAATGAACTGATCGCCTGTACAGATTTGTCCCAGATGAATCGTGACGGGTGATGTCTGGCTCAATGCCTTCGCTTTATTTATTAAATAGGTGTCGCTCGGATAAGGGCGTTCAATATCTAATCCTTCGCCTGCTTCACCCACAAAGACATCATGATAGACCGTCGAAGTGCTTGCGATGACATCCATCACTTTTAGCTGAGAATCCAATCCTCCTGCACAACCTGAGCTGATGAAGTAATCGGGCTGGTAGTTGCGTATCAACCCGCTCGCTCCTACTGCTGCATTCACCTTTCCGATGCCGCTCTGATGCAATATCAGAGTCTTACGATCGAGTTCTCCTGTCACATAGGTGAATCCACCAACCGTTTCTGTCTTTTTGTTTTTGAGCAATGCTGAGAGGCTGTCCATCTCTTTCTGCATGGCTACGATTACTGCTATTTTCATAATGTTTTCAACCATTCTTTTAAATCGTTCATCATATTATCGTGATACTTGAAATTGCTACGGATTCCCCATCCATGTCCGCCTGAAGGATAGACATAAATAGCTGCCTTCACACCTGCTTTCTTCAAAGCAAGATAATAATCTGCGCTATTCTGCGGAATGACTGCTCCATCATCATCGGAAAGCAACATGATGGCAGGAGGCGTTTGACTATTCACCTGCTGAGCATTGCTGTAGAGGTCGTTGGTTGACTGTGAGGCATTCCTGCCCAACAATGCATCGTGCGATCCTTGATGGGTGACTCCTGGCTGCATAGAGATAACCGGGTAGAACAGCACTTGAAAAGCAGGAGCTGTCTCGGGTGTAGAATGGGTAGCAATGGTCGAAGCCAGATGCCCTCCTGCCGAAGAACCCATTACACCGACTTTCTTAGGATCGATGTTCCACTCCGCTGCATGTTCGCGTACAACTCTCAAAGCTTCTCTCGCGTCGGATATCGGAACTTCTGTCACCTGATGTGGCATCCGATATTTCAAGACGATATAAGCAAAACCTAATTCATTGTAGAACGGAGCCCAGTCATACCCTTCATGATCCATAGCCAGATGGGTGTAACCGCCACCTGGGCAACAAACAACGGCCTTCCCGTTGGCTCTCGATTTTTCGGGAAGGAACACACGAATGGAGGGTTTGAAATTCTGGCGCGAATCATCAAAGGCGGTCTTATCGATACCATTGCTATTGGGGAAGCCGTTAGGCCATAAATCGATGTTAATCGTTTCTTGTGCTGCAGCCATCAATGTGCAACAATAGGCGAGTATTGACATAATTATGGATTTCATCATCGTTTTTCTCTTCTTTTTTTTGCAAAGTAACACAAATCTTTTTAAATTTGCAAAAACTTTGAGGAAAATATGAAGCATCCATACCTAATTGGTGTTGACCTTGGTGGAACAAACACCGTTTTTGGCATCGTAGATACAAACGGCAACATCGTTTGTGAGAATTCTATCAAAACCCAAGCCTATCCTGACATCCACGATTTTGTCGACGCTTGTGTCGAGTGTATCAATCCCCTTATCGCCCAAGTGGGAGGGTCGCAGCAGATTGGCGGGATGGGCATAGGAGCACCCAACGCGAACTTCTACACAGGCACCATTGAAGAGGCGCCCAATCTGCCATGGAAAGGCAAAGTGCCGTTAGCGCAGATGCTGTCCGACCGTTTGGGACTGAAGGTTGTGATGACCAATGATGCGAACGCTGCAGCAATGGGCGAGATGGCCTACGGAGCGGCACGTGGTATGCGTCATTTCGTGGTCATTACGCTTGGAACAGGTGTAGGAAGCGGTATCGTGATTGATGGGAAACTGGTGTATGGCAGCGATGGGTTTGCAGGCGAACTGGGTCATATGCTTGTGGATAACTCCCCCAATGCCCGCCAATGTGGATGCGGAAGACGCGGATGCCTTGAGACCTATTGCAGCGCACGAGGCATTGTACGCACAGCACAAGAGCAGATTGAAGCCGGATGCCCTACCCTGCTGAGCAATAGCAGCGAGTTGTCTGCATTGGAAATCTTCAAAGCAGCCAAACAAGGTGATGAGGTAGCTATCGAGACATTCCGACGCACAGGCGAGACACTTGGAGCAGCATGCGCTAACATCACTACCTTCTGTAGCCCGGAAGCTTATATCTTCTTCGGCGGACCTATGCATTCACACGAATTCATCTTCCCCACCCTTATCGAGACTTACAACCGACAAGTGCTACCTATCTATAGAAACAGGTGTCGGTTCCTCCTCTCGGAACTGATGGATCGCAATGCAGCCGTACTTGGAGCTGCAGCTTTGTGTTGCGAACCGTAAAGAAAAAATGCAACGAATGATCAATTATACATTACACATTATTAAAAATGCATATAAGCGGAGCATAAATATTAAAGATATTTATATTTTCGTAGCGTAGCATTTTGCGTAATGCGAATTATTTCCTATCTTTGCAGCACTAACTTTAAATAGTATAGTAAGAGAGAATTAAAAAAGTATTTATCTTTCAAAACAAACAAAACATGAACAAAATCTTTTTTTACAGTCTGATGCTACTTTCCGCATCACTCGTATTCGTTGCATGTAGCAGCGATAAGGATGACGATGAGAAGATTAACAAGTGGGGTGTCTATAACGATTCAGAAGCTGGTCAGGCTCCTGCCGTGACTACAAACACAGTAACCATTCCTAATGTCTCAGCTCCCTACCTTGAGGAAGGTTCGAACGGAAACGTCGGAAACATCAGTTTCACTGGTATCAAGGGTATCGATGGTAATTATATGATGCTGAAAGGAACCGGTGAAAAGGACCAGAACGTATGGCTGACCATCGATGGTAAGTCGAAGTCTATTGCTATTGTAAATGCTGATCAGGCAACTCGTGCCAACACGAAGGGTCTAGCCGATATCGTGTTCTTGATCGACAACTCTGGTTCTATGGATGAAGAGGCCGATAGTATCGCTACTCAGGTAACAGCATGGTCTAAGATTCTGGCAACAACCGTAGATGCAAAATTTGGCTGTGTAGGCTATGGTGACAACGATTACGGAGTTGATGGTGGTATGGACCTCGCAGATGTATCAGTATTATCAGAGTTCCTGAACGACCGCGAATACTACAACTCTGGAACCTATCGTACATACGATTTCTTTGGTGAGAAGGGCGATTTCCTGAAAGAGAATGCACTAAACTACGATGGCAAGTACTACAACGGCGGCTACTACGAATGTGGTGGTCTGGCACTTCACTTCGCCGATGAACTGTTTAGCTTCCGTGAGGGTGCAAACCGCATCTACATCAACTTCACGGACGAACCTAACCAACCGAACACCTATAAGCAGTGGTCTGTCGAGACACTGAACAGTAACCACGAGCTGTACAACTGGAACGCATCAAAAGGAACAGTTCACACCGTGTATAGCGAGAGCGACACGCTGGATTATAAAGGTCCAGAAGGTTGGTACTATATTTATAACGAGCAGTATCCATTCACCGAATACGAGAAACCATGGGCTATGTCTGAGTACACAGGTGGTTCAACCATTTTCGCTGACTACAACTTCAAGGGCGTGACCCTGAACGGTCTGGAGGTTACAGCAGCTATCCTCAGCACCTACATCATCCGCTTCAATATCACAGATGATTTGCGTAAGGGTACTCACACCATCAAGTTTATCGTGAAAGACTCGAAAGGTAATCAGGCAGTGAAGGAATTCAATAATGTTTCTTTCGACCTGTAAGCCAAACTATTCGTTGAAATGAAAAATAAGGATGTATCTGGTCGGATACATCCTTTTTTCTTTACGCTCAGCCTGTAAGTCAACTGTAATTCTATTCTTGGGTATTTGGTATCTGGAAGATGAATCGTGCACCATTCTTATAGGTTGTATCGAGCTTTACAACACCATTGAGTTTTGATGCTATCATTCGACAGATGCTGAGTCCGAGTCCTGTACCTTGAGCAAAAGCATTGAGTTTAGTGAATCGCTCGAAGATCTCTTCTGCCTTATCTTCCGGAACACCTTCGCCTGTATCGGCAACAGAATAGGTGACAAATCCCGGTTGTTCTTTCACTGAACAATGAATATGGATTTCACCCTCTTTTGTATGCTTACATGCGTTGGTGATATAATTCACCAATACCTGCTGCACACGATGAACGTCTGTCATAATCTCAAAGTCGTCATCCACTTCTGTAGTGAAGTACATCCGAACACCAGCAGGGACTCTCAGTTCAGCAGTCTTCATAGCAGCTTCCACAGGGGCATTACACTTTGCCATAGCAAGGACGACACGATAGTTTCCACTTTCGACATCAGACAGATTAAGAATATCATCGACGAGCATGGTCAGCATGTTGGAGTTTGTCATGATATATTCCCCATACTTGGCTTTTTCCTCTTCTGAGATGACCCCATCAGGCAAAGCTAACAATTGGGAGAAACCGACAATCGCATTCAGTGGCGTACGGATTTCGTGGCTCATGTTTTGCACAAACATCGTTTTCATATCACTTACTGTCTGCAAACTGCGATTATGTGATACGGCAGTATAAATAATAGATACCAACAATCCCATAATCATCAAGAAGAAAAGTGTGAGCACGACTTGACTGCTTTCCGAACGGTCTTTCTGCAATTTCATCTGACGTTCTTTCATCACATCGGACTTGTCAATTGCATCAAATACAGTTTTCTCAAACATACTGAAAGCATCCTGAGCCTCTATCACCTTATTCTGCAGAACCAGCGTGTTCGCTATTTTATCATACGCATCGAACAACTGTATAGGATAACCATTCTTTTGCGCTATTTCCGCCTGCTGGCGTGCAGCATCAATGGCTTGATCTTGAAAGTCGCGCTTGAGATAGATAGAAGCAAGAATCTTATAATAGTAGAGTTTAGCCAATGGAGAACCCTGTGCATCAGCCTCTTGACGTAGCAGCTCGGCATAATACATACATGAATCGTTGTTCAGGTTATTGATTGCCTTAATAAACTGTTCGTATCCAGGATCTCCCTCTTTCAGGAATTGAGAAGGGCGATTATTGTTCTTATCCTGGGCAAACATAAGTATCGGCAGTGCTGCTAACAGAATCAGCACGAAACAACATATAATAGTATGTTTTCTACCCAACATATTTTATGACGCTCTTTTTATTCTCATTTGATTAGTATCTGCAAAAATAGTTCTTTTTATCTAATGAAACGAATAAATACGCAAAAAAAGTGATTTTTTCTGCAAAAAATATATAGTTTTTCCCAATAATTGGCCTATTAGATAAAAAAAAAGGTGTAAATTTGCAATGACAAAAGAAAATGCGCCTATGAACCGCATATTATGTCTTGCTATTATTTTTCTCTCAGCATTTGCTTTGGCGCCGGACTTATCGGCTCAAACAAATCAAGACGAAGAGGACGCTAGCAAGCAAGCAGAATATCTGAGACGACTTGAATCCATCCAAAGCGATGAAGAGCGGATGGACTCACTATATTATTGGTGCAGACTCACACTGAATTCAACATGCGAACTGACTCTATTGAGGAAAATGTATGTGTTGGCAGAAGCAAATTACAACGATACATATCTTCTTCATAGTCTGCGCAACATCATGCGATGCCAATACAATCTTGACTATCCAACGGATTCATTGTTGGATTCCTACCAAAAGATTGCCTCACTGAATATGTATTCACAGGAATATCTCCGTGTTCTTGCTGATGCAAAAAGTTACCTGGCATACCAATATATCTATGAGGGTGACTTCATGAAAGTGTTCGAATTAGCAAATGAGATGCTGAGAGATTTTGCGAGTGTGGATGATTACGGATTGATGAAAGCTAACGAAATCTTAAGCCATTCGTACTCGGAGATTTTCCAAGATAAAAAGGCATTGTATTATGCAAAAAAGGCGTTAGAGATTAGTAAGAATATCGGTGACGACTACTCAGAAGCATTGTATCTCTGCCTTGCCGTTTGCAGTTTTCTCAACAACCTGAACCAACATGAGGATATGATGACATACACGGAGGAATTGGGTCAGTTGATTGAAAAAGAAACGGCAAGGAAAACGAAACACGAATTGGACTATTATCGGTCGATGCAGCATGCCTATGCCATCAATTACTATATCAGTAAAAACGATTTGGAAGGCGCACGCACTGAGGTACAAGAAACCAAAAAGTATGACAACACAGAGCTAGACGAAACAGACACGCAGCTCCGCAACATGATGATAGCACGTTATTATTCGGCTGTCAACAAGCCAGAGACGGCATGGTCATATATCAGCGAATTGGACTCTATTGCACCATTACTCTATCTGCAGGAGCAGGCAAAAGTGCTCCACCTTTTAGGGAGGAATGCTGAAGCATACGAATGGGAATGTTACATCGCTCAACGCATTTCCTGGGCATTCGAGACGACTTACGCCAAGGAGTTGACGGAGATGGAAACTCGTCTGAAATTGTTCAACTTGCAAGAGGACAAGAACCGTCTTCTCTTATGGTCGATCATCATCGGTAGCATCGCAGCACTGATTATCATCGGGCTGGTCATTTATATGTACTTGCGCCAAAAGAAGAACACGAAGAGATTCGCAAATGCGAACAACACACAGAAGGTATTCCTTCAAAACATGAGCCATGAGTTGCGCACCCCACTCAATGCTATATGTGGATTCTCACAGCTACTGACAGATAAACAGTCGCGCGAATTGCTCAGCGAAGAAGAGATTCATCAGTATGGAGATATCATTCGTGGTAACACCGACATGTTGTCGACATTAGTGAACGATATCCTCGATGCTAGCGACATGGAAAGTGGAAAATATCATATATTCCTCAACGACTGCCGTCCGAACGAAATTTGTCAAAAGGCTATGCAAACGGTCTCTTACCGTTGTCCGGAGAATGTGAAGATGTACTTCACAACAGAGGTAGATGACGATTATACCATGTATTCGGATGCTCAACGTGTACAACAAATCATCATCAATTACCTCACCAATGCCATGAAACACACGTCGGAAGGTGAGATACACATCCACTGTTCGACGACCGAACACATTGGCTTGGTAACACTAAGCGTTGCAGATACGGGCGTCGGGGTACCACCAGAGAAAGCAGAGGTTATCTTCGGACGCTTTGAAAAGTTGAACGTGTTCCATGAGGGTACAGGACTCGGACTCTCCATTTGCCGACAATTGGCAACACTTTTAGGTGGAGAGGTAAAGTTGGACACAAATTATACTGGCGGAGCAAGGTTCCTTTGCATATTACCGAGGAAATCACCAGAACAACAGAAATGACAACTCATAACAAAAGGAGCACAAACGTGCTCCTTTTATTTTAATGTGCTCCTTTTATTTTATAAAGTAGTACCAAATGGCATTACCTCCACACATCAGGAGGATGGCTATGCATGTAACAAGCTTGAAAACCGTACCTACGACGACAGAGAGCAACGTGTAAGCCGCCACTTTCAGCGAATCTTTCCACTTTTTGGTATTCGTGTATTCTCCTAAGAAAGCACCAACAAAGGGACCGGCGATGAGTCCTATCGGAGCATAGAACAAACCAACGAACAGACCGAGAGTAGCTCCCCATACTGCCTTCTTACAACCACCCACCTTGTTAGTGAGCCATCCAGGCACAACAAAATCGAGGACTGTGACCGCTACGACAAACAAAAACATGATAACAGTCAAGACGATGATGACAGGATTGGGGGCAGCAAAGCAACAAAGCACCAGTCCGACAAAACTGAGTGGAGGACCTGGGAGACCAGGGATAAACGTACCAGCAAAACCAACAGCATTGAGTACGGCAGCAATGATAAACAGCAAATCCGGGGTTGCCATGTTGAAGATATCGGGAAATGACATATGTGCGAACTAAAAACTAAGGTTGTACAAAGCCGGAAGACACTAATTGTCCACCTGATTCATGTAAGTGGCTACCATTTTGTTCTTTTTGAACGAATCGGGTGCCTGCATATAAATCTCATCAATCTGTGGAGTCGTAGTTACAAATCCGTAGTAATCTCTTGCCTCATAACAAAGGCGCAAGAACCACGTCACTCCTAACACATTATCGTAATTATCTTTTACAAATTGAGTCTCAAGACGATCCACTTCGTTCTGCAGCCTGAGTTCCTCGGCACCTAACTCCTGAATGATTTCCTGTTGTGTATAACCATCCAGATACATCTTACTCTCACGTTTTGGCAGATCGTCATACATGATTTTCAGCGAATCTCTCTGGGTAAGGAATGCATACAGACGCTCGTTCAACTCTGTTCCCTCTATCTTGACAATATTATCAGCAATACTGATGGTTACCCTTCCAGGTTCCAACACCATCGGAAAGTTATCTGTACCCATATAGAGTCGTACCATCATGACAGAATCGAGCGCACCGGTCATATCGAATTTTCCGTGAAGCACCTCACATGAGTCAATTGCCCTAAAGTCAATATCGCGCGACCCTATCTCGAACTGTTTGATATATGCTACCGTTCCATCTTGAAAGTACTGAGATGTTGTGCCTTCAATCACATACTTTTCGGCACACGACACATAGGTCAGTACAACCAATGAGGATACAAATGCGATGTAAAATCTGTTCTTCATCTATGTTCTTTATCTTTTTAATTATCTAAATACCACCAGAGAGTGTTACCAAACTGACGTCTCAACATGTTCTTACGAACAAGGTCACTTTCATCGGTCTCTAGGATGGCACAATAGTCTTTATAGTTGGTCAACATCAACGTATCAACAAACACATTGAGTGAATCCCTGCCAATTGCCTTTGCCTGTAATAACATAGCCTCTCTGTAAGCCTTAGGAAGGTTCTGTACATTGACAGGCGATGAGATATCATAATAATGCTTAATTGCCTGCATAAAACCTCGCAAATCCTTCTGTAACAACTTTCCACAAAGGATGTAATCCGCCAACAATGGATTATGTCGGGTTGAAGGATTCTTTTTCAGCAGATTCATGTAATGATCAAAAGTGGTAACGGAGGCATTTGCCCATGCCCCCAACGACTCTTGTATATTTTTCGATGTAAAGCGATGTAAACGGGTAACCGTGTCGTCCATCATCAATAGCGACTGCTCTGCATAAGGCTGCGGATAATCAAAAAGTTTCTCACCCAACAATCCTTGTCGTGCCAATGCATACATACGCATCTCATTCAATCTTGGAGAGGTATTCAAAGACTTCTCTCCTACCCTGCTGGCCCCTTCAAAATCATCCTCCAGTAGCAACCGTTCTGCCTTCAGCTCATACATATAGACATCATCAGCGGAAGCGTTTGCTCCACACACTATCATCATAAAGAACATAATTGCATAATTTGGCCACAAATATCTTGACAAGTGGTAATCACCGTCATCAATGCTCTCACCTGGTCTACGCTTTTTTATGTACAGAAAAACGGCAAACAAGATAATCAACAGCGGAAATCCCCATATCCATTGTCCAAACGTAAAATCCTCAATGACTACACGATTAAGACTCGTAAGAATGGTCAAAAGCAAAAATGAAGGGAAAAACGTAAGGGCATACCAACGACCTATCAACTTCGTTGTTTTCGCAACAAAAAATGTACAGCCAACAAAATTGCAGTAATAATCAGTGCTCCCCATAACCTAGAATAGGAAGTCTGACCTTCT
>CAMYYX010000039.1 GCA_947303695.1 uncultured Prevotellaceae bacterium
ATATATTCTCGTGCCGACCAAAAAGAAGTGATTCTGACCGAGTCGGCACATCTTTCAAACAAAGGAAAAAGGTCAGTCGTGAGACTGGCCTTTTACGCATCTTAACACACCCTTTCAACTATTTATCTGTTTCCTTAAGAAAAGAAGGAGTATGTTTAATGTATTCATAGCCAAACCTGCAATGCAGACAATCCTTCGCATCACAATAACGGGTCGTCAACTGGAGAATGGCCTGTGATTCCGATGCTGAACGGCATTCTATTCCAGCTTCATTCCACATCGTAATGATGCTATTCCTTTCTGCCTTCGTCTGTTCCATAAAATTGATCGCTCTTTGGCACATATTCTCATCCGCCTTGTATTTCCCATAGGCAAACAACAAAGGGACAACACTATTGATGATCACAAGGTCTTTCGTTGCTTTCGATAACGATTTCACGCCCCTTTTCGACTCAACATCCGCAAACGAATAATGGTTTTGCCAATAACTACCAAGAGAAATGTCCATCATATCACGTAGTTCGTCTATCGTATGAGCCTCAACCAATCGAGACAGATTGAGATGGTTAGAATAATAAAGCATCGCCAATTGTGCCATACGAACATAAGGAAAACACTGAGGACGCATCCGCAGGAATCGCCACTGAGCAGGATCAATTGGTTGTAGGTTGAATTTCTTACTCAGATAGTTATATTCTGCTTTCAACTTATCATAGTAAGCAGATAAAGGAACATGATGTGATTGGAAGGAGTCGTTCAGGAAACCCGCCTGTCCAAAGAAGATCGCCTCAATCTGGAACAAATCATCCCTATGCTTGCTGACAGCATTCATAGGAACGGACATCGCCCAATGTTCAAAAGCATCACCATTCTTTCCAAAGCCAAAGTTACGGGCAATCGTCACGAAAGCCGTCTGTTCCCAACTGAAACCACACTGTTTCCTACGTTCCATAATCTGAGCTGTACGTTGTTCCAGACGCTCCACATACAAGGCAGAAAGCCACGAAGTAATGGCCAACCTTGACAATGATGTTAATGAACTGCGGCAACGAGGATGACGATCTGATTGCATCAAGGCATCATAGTTCTCCTGGACATAAGAAGGAATTTCTAATTTCAACTGAGGAATGGCCAAACCTTTGGAAGTCTTGACATCACAATCCACATCTGACACCACATGTAAGATGACGTTATCATATGCAACATCCTCGTCATGATGATGTCTGTACCAGTCGCTCGAACGGAGATGGATTTCCACATTTCCTACCCACGTCATTCCTTCTATTTTCAATTGAGCACCAATAAAATCAGGACCTGCATCCAAGTTGTGGTGTCCTACACTGATGATATCTATTTCCTTACCATCTTCCGTATAAAGTTGCCCTAGTGGGAATATGCGATGTTGCCATGCATAGTGAAGCATATATTCCATAATCGGCTCTCTTTGCTGCAAAGATACAAAATAGTTAATAATTATGAGTTAAGAGTTACGAAAAATAGAAGAAAAACTATAAACGGTAAACCGTAAACAGCAAACTTTTCGTATCTTTGCACAAAAATTCGATAAAGTGAACACAATAAGATTATTTTTTTATTGTTAAACGTAAGAATTTTATTCAAAAACACGGAATATATGAAGATTGCGTTAATTGGATATGGCAAGATGGGAAAGATGATTGAACAGATTGCCATCAGTCGTGGACATGAAATCGTAAGCATTATCGATATCGACAATCAAGAGGATTTCAACAGCCCGGAGTTTGCTTCTGCAGATGTGGCCATCGAGTTTACCGCTCCACAGGTAGCCTACAACAATTACCTGAAGGCATGGGAACATAACGTGAAAGTTGTTTCTGGCAGTACAGGTTGGTTGACAGAGCATGGCGACGATGTGCGTAAGGCATGTTCTAAAGGAGGGAAAACCCTCTTCTGGGCATCCAACTTCAGCATTGGCGTAGCCATATTTTCAGCCGTCAATCGCTATCTGGCCAAACTGATGAACCAATTCCCACAATACGATGTAGAGTTGGAGGAGACACATCATGTGCATAAGCTTGACCATCCATCAGGAACAGCCATCACACTGGCAGAAGAGATTGTGGAAGCACTCGACCGTAAAGAAAGCTGGGCAGAAGAAACTACTGATCCCAAGTTGTTACGTGTGGATAACATCCGCCGTGGCGAAGTACCTGGCATCCATACCATCCGCTACGACTCCGAAGCCGATCTTATCACCATCACCCACGACGCCCATAACCGTAAGGGCTTCGCTTTGGGTGCCGTATTAGCTGCAGAATATACTGCAAAGCATCAGGGTCTGTTGACAACCAGCGATCTTTTTCAGTTTTAAGGATTATTAACTGCACGTCCTGTAGTTTTCAGCTACCAAACGACGTCAAACCAATAAAAAAGATTCAATAACTATGGTAAAATTTAAGGGTTCAAAACAGATAAAGGCAGAAAGAGCTAATGCAGAAAAGACAGAGAAAGCGGAGAAAAAGAAAAACTGGGTGATGTTCATCATTGTCTTAGTACTTTACCTTGCTTTCCTCTATTGGGTCGGCAGTTGGTGGGGACTACTTGTCGTGCCATTCATCTATGATGTCTACATCTCAAAAAAAATCAAGTGGACTTGGTGGAAAGAACTCGACAGTCCCGTGGGTCGTACCTTGATGAGTTGGGTCGATGCGTTGGTGTTTGCTTTGGTAGCGGTCTACTTCGTCAATCAGTTCTTCTTCCAGAACTACCAGATTCCAAGTAGTTCGCTCGAGAAGTCACTCCTGACAGGCGACTACCTGCTGGTCAGCAAATTGAGTTATGGACCTCGTATCCCACAGACACCGCTTACGATGCCACTCACCCAGCACACACTACCTATCATCAACGCCAAGTCGTATATCGAATGGCCACATTGGGAATACCGTCGTGTAAAAGGTTTAGGAAAGGTAGAGTATGGCGATATCGTCGTATTCAACTATCCTGCAGGCGACACGGTAGCTGTCAACTATCCAAATGACTTCTACGAACTATGCTACATGTATGGTGTCGAGGCCTACAAGACTGAAGGTTATGACCTCCCTCCAATGAATACACTCAGTACAGAACAGCAGATGAAGATGTTCGACGAACTGTACCAAGTAGGTAAGAAAATCGTTGCTCAGGAGAAATTCAGATTTGGCGAAATCACCAGCCGTCCTGTTGACCGTCGCGAGAACTATGTGAAACGTTGTGTAGGTCTTCCTGATCAAACTTTGGAGATTAAAGATAAGATTATCTATATCGACGGAAAGCCACAGAAGACACCAACAGAAGCTCAGTTCAACTATTATGTCTACGCAAAGGCTGAACTCAGCGATGAACTTCGCGATGAATTGCAGATTAGCGATGAGGCATACGCTCGCTGGCACGACCGTCCTGATCATCCGTTCGAGGACCATCGATTGGGAGTTCCACTCACTGAGCAGTCGAAGAAAGAGCTCTTGAGCCACCCAGAACTCGTCGATAGCATTGGAGAGATTATGGACATCAACTCAGGACATGTATATCCTCTCAACCACGATTACGGATGGACGCGCGACAACTACGGACCTATCTGGATTCCTGCTAAGGGTAAGAAGTTGACACTCACGATGGACAATATCGCCATCTACGACCGTCCTATCCGTGTTTACGAAGGAAACACCTTGAAAGTAGAGGATGGTAAGATCTTCATTAATGGTCAGGAGACGGACGAGTACACCTTCAAAATGGATTACTACTGGATGATGGGTGACAACCGTCACAACTCTGCCGATAGTCGCTATTGGGGATTCGTTCCTGAAGACCACGTCGTAGGTAAGCCTCTCTTTATCTGGTTGTCCATCTGTCCAGACAGCAATCCTGCTTCTTCGAAGATTCGATGGAACAGATTGTTCAAGTGGGTAGACAATATTAAGTAAAGAAAGCATAAAACAAGCGGAGTCAATCACAAAATTGACTCCGCTTTGTTTTTATCTATGCTGCTCGCACCACTTGCGCCCATTCACGAAAGCTTCGATCCAAGGGGTCACATCGTCGTGCTTACGCTCCTCAGGATAGTGTCCCATCTGCCAAGGGAAGATGGCACGTTCCAGGTGAGGCATCATCGCCAAATGGCGACCATCAGCCGTACAGATACCTGCGATATCGTAATCACTTCCGTTTGGATTAGCTGGATAGCCGTGATAGTTGTACTTTGCAACTACGTTGTAAGCACTCTCTGGATCAGGCAATGAGAAGCGACCTTCTCCGTGTGCCACCCACAATCCCAGTTTGTTGTTGCTGAGCGATCCGAAGAGTACGGATTCGTTCTGTGGAATGTTAAGCGTCAGGAATCCGCTCTCGAACTTATGACTGATGTTATGCTGCATGCTACCTTTCACACCCAGCAAACCAAGTTCCATCATCAGCTGACAACCGTTACAGATACCCAATGACAGGGTGTCTTTACGTGCGTAGAAGTTATCAAGAGCCTGCTTAGCCTTAGGGTTGAAGAGGAATGCTCCTGCCCATCCTTTGGCGCTGCCCAATACGTCTGAGTTAGAGAATCCGCCACAGAAGACAATCATCTGAATCTCTTTCAATGTCTCGCGTCCGCTGACGAGGTCTGTCATCATCACGTCCTTCACATCGAAGCCTGCGAGGTAGAGGCAATATGCCATTTCGCGTTCTCCATTCGTACCCTTCTCACGGATAATAGCTGCCTTCGGACGTGCTGCAGAAGGAGCAGAGTCACGATCAGGACTGATGCCATACTGAGCAAAGGTGCCTGTGAAGTCCTTGTTGAACTTATGTTCTATAGGTTGGTTCTTGTAGTTAGCGAAGCGCTCATCTGCCTGACCGTTCATGCTCTGCAGACGATCCAGCTCATGAGAAGTTGCATACCACTCATCACGCAACTCATCAATATTTAATAAGGTGTTACCCTGTGCGCTTTCAATCTTCATAACACGTTCAGCAATAGGTTCTGCAATCTTGGCAAATCCCACACCAGCATTAGCAAGGATGCTTTCAACCGTTTCGACATTGTCTTTCGCTACCTGAATCACAACTCCTGGATTCTCTGCAAACAGTTGCTTTACGAGGTCTTTTTCGCCCATTTCATCGAGATTTACCTTCAATCCGCCCTTCGTATTGGCGAAACACATTTCAAGCAGACAAGTCACCAATCCACCTGCGCTGATATCGTGTCCAGCCAACAACAGTTCGTCGTTCACCAACTGCTGAACAGCCATGAAAGCATCACGGAAATACTCTGGGTTCTGAACGGTTGGCACATCGCTGCCTACCTTTCCTTGTGTCTGCGCAAAGGCGCTACCACCTAACTTCAGTTCATCGAACGAGAAGTCGATATGATAGAGTACAGAATCCGTGTTCTGAACTACAGGAGAAACCACTTTGCGGATGTCGCTCACCTCACCACCGCTACTTACGATAACGGTTCCTGGGCTGATGACCTTCGTTCCATCAGGATATTTCTGGGTCATCGAGAGTGAGTCCTTACCTGTTGGCACATTCACTTGAAGGGCACAGCAGAAGTCGCTCAATGCCTTCACACCAGCAAACAGACGGGCATCCTCACCTTTCTGACTGCGGCAAGGCCACATCCAGTTGGCAGACAGACTTACGCTGTCCAAACCCTCTGCCATAGGAGCCCAAACGATATTCGTAAGTGACTCTGCTACAGAGAGAACACTACCGGCAGCTGGGTCAGCCAAACCTGCCTGTGGAGCATGTCCAATGGCTGTTGCGATTCCTGCCTTTCCACGATAGTCGAGGGCAACCACACCACAGTCGCTGAGTGGCAGCTGCAACTCACCCTGACACTGCTGACGGGCAATCTTACCTGTCACAGAGCGGTCCACCTTATTGGTCAGCCAGTCCTTGCAAGCCACAGCCTCAAGGTGCAGCACCTGCTTCAGACATTCCTCAAGGTCCTTGTCCTTAAAGTCCTTAGTGTCCACATTCTCATACTTGTGTTCCACTGTCTCGTCACGCATATAGGTCTTTGGCGAGTGGCCAAACATCTGCGACACTTCAAGGTCGAACGGACGAACTCCATCGCCTTGCTCGAATGAGAAGTGAGCATCGCCAGTCGTTTCACCTACTACATAGAGTGGTGCACGTTCGCGTTCTGCAATCTTACGAACATGGTCAATATGCTTTTCGTCGATGAGCAAGCCCATACGCTCCTGCGATTCGTTGGCGATGATTTCTTTCGAACTCAGCGTTCTATCGCCAATTGGCAGCTTTGTCATATCAATCTGTCCTCCACACTCCTCGACCAGCTCACTGAGGCAGTTCACGTGTCCTGCGCTACCATGATCGTGGATAGATACGATTGGGTTCACATCTTCCTCGCAGAGGGCACGTACCAGGTTGTTGGCACGTTTCTGCATCTCTGGGTTGGCACGTTGAACAGCATTCAACTCAATACCACTTGAGTAGCGACCTGTATCCACAGAGCTGACACTTCCTCCACCCAATCCGATGCGGTAGTTATCACCACCTACAACCACAATCTTATTGCCTTTCTCAGGGGTACCTTTCAGACAGTCGCGCTTGGTGCCATAACCTACACCACCAGCCAACATGATGACCTTATCGTAACCATACAGAGGCTCACCCTTCTTCTGCTCCTGATGTTCGAATGTCAGCACAGAACCACAAATCAGCGGCTGTCCAAACTTGTTACCAAAGTCGCTGGCACCGTTCGAAGCCTTGATCAGTATCTGCTCAGGTGTCTGATAGAGCCAATGACGAGGATGCTCCCCATTACGATAACTAGTCATGTAGACAGCTGTTCCTGCAATTGGCCACGAACCTGTTCCACCACCCATACGGTCGCGGATTTCACCTCCCGTACCTGTTGCAGCACCATTGAATGGCTCTACAGTAGTTGGGAAGTTATGCGTCTCGGCTTTCAGCGAGATGACAGACTCGATGTCTTTTGTCTGGAAGTAGTCGCTCGTGCTGTGATCCTTGGGTGCAAACTGCTCCACCACAGGTCCCTGAGCGAAAGCCACATTATCTTTATATGCAGAGATAATCTTGTTGGGATTCTCCTGCGTTGTCTTCTTGATCATCTGGAACAGACTGCTTTCCTGTTCCTTGCCATCGATGATAAATGTGCCTCCGAATATCTTGTGACGGCAATGTTCCGAGTTGATTTGTGCAAAGCCAAAGACTTCTGAGTCAGTGAGCTTACGTCCCAACTGGCCCTCCACCTTGTGCAGATATTCAATTTCCTCAGGACTCAGTGCCAATCCCTCTTGCTCGTTGTACTCCTCCAGGTTGTCGATATGCTGGATAGGGGCAGGTTCGATGTTGACGGTAAAGATGTCCTGATTCAACTCCTTGTATTTGCGCTGCAACATGGGGTCGATGTCTGAATCCTCTGCAATCGGGAAGAACTCCTCGATACGCTCGATGCCTGTCAATCCCATGTTCTGGGTAATCTCAACTGCGTTCGTACTCCAAGGAGTAATCATCTCACGACGTGGACCTGCAAAGAGTCCGCTGACGGTAACCTCGTCAAGCTTGGTTGCGCCACTGAAAAGCCACTGAAGTGCATCCGTTTCTTTCACACTGATGGCATGCTCCATGCTCACAGCTATGATGCTCTTCTGAGGCGTACTAAAAAAATAGATCATTGTTTCTGATTGATAAGTATTTTGAGTTTCGCATTTATGCTCAACTATGGAAGTTATTGCGGTTTTACCGCTCGAAGTTATCGCCTTCGGCTGGACGATAGTCTGCAGATGTATACAGCCTTTGGTTCCGTCTAGCGAAGCGTTAACTTCTTGGCCATAGGCCATTAACTTCTAGGCCGTAGGCCGTTAACTTCGCTAACTCCTTTCAACTTGCAAAAGTTGAGTTAATTTTAATTTCACTGCAAAGTTACGAAATTATTTTCGAACGGCAAAGGAGGCTAGACGAAAAATGTAAGATTTAGGAATAAAAAGGAGGTTTGACTCCATCATCTTTGATGATGAATCAGTTTTTTTTCCAGAGATAATTGTTGCACCCCTCGAAAGAAAAGTTGCTGCCCCTAGGGAGAATCTATGTTGCAGGGCGAGCAACTTGTGTTGCAGGCGCAGCAACTTAAGTTGTAGGGCCTGCAACATAACTTTCCTCCTAAGGTAGGAACAAAAATTACTAGGGAAAAGAACTTTTCTCTTTAGAGGGAATAAAAAGGGGGACGAAGAAGGAGGCAAGATGCTATCAGTAGGACACCTGACACTTGATGCCTTGTGCCTCTACTTTGGCTGCGATTGCATCCAATTCCTCATGCGTGGCTTTCAGCAGTTGATGGGCCGGTGTCTCACGATCGATGGTATATACCATCACCTCCGCAGGTTGTATGGTGCTGAGGGCCTTGAGCCAAGGTTCGACATATTCATCGCCAAGGTTTGAGACGTTTTTCCCCTCGAACTCTCCTTTCAAGAACATGGTCTGTACGATGCAATGACCCTCGAACTCAGCCATCTTCTCGATGAGCTTGTTTACATCATAAGTGCTGCTGACCGGGCGATCCAACAGATGGATATATGCATTAGAAACCGTGTCGAGTTTCAATATATTGTTATCAACTTTCAGCAACGCATCGAATACTGATTGGCGAAGGATTTGGGTGGCATTGCTCAGCACACTCACCTTCGCTTCTGGGAAGAACTCATTACGCAGTCCTATCACATCGTCCACAATCTCTGGGAAGTGAGGATGCATCGTCGGCTCTCCATTTCCTGCAAACGTCAGCACATCAGGCTTAGGACCCTCTTGCCGCATCAGTTCCAGCTGCTTTCGAAGGGCATCATAAACCTGCTGACGCGACGGCATACGGTCGTGAGCCACGAAATCGTGGTTGAACCCACATTCGCAATAGATGCAGTCGAACGTACAGCACTTTCCATCGTGTGGCAACAGATTGATGCCAAGCGACACACCCAACCTACGACTATGGATAGGGCCAAAGATAGGAGAATTGTATAATACAGTCATCGTTTCTTTCTTTTAATTTTCAACTGCAAATTTACACCTTATTTATAATATAAGCAAGAATTTTGCCCCTTAAACGCTAACTTTTTCTTAAAAAATTTGGTAGAGTCAAATAATTTGCGTTCCTTTGCAAAGTTAATGGGCAGAGTATCGAGCACCAACGACCTGCCAACGATGCTTAAACAAAGCCACGTAATCGACAAAGAACAAAACAATTGAGATAATTAAAATTAAGTATTAACTAATTCAAACCAAAAACGTATGAACAAAAAATTACTTTTGTTTTGTGTAACGATGCTTGCATCTGTTACATTGTTTGCGCAGAATTGGGACAAGCCAGAAGTAGCTAACTATAAGTTTGCTTCAGAGCTGAAGGTTTCTCAACAGGCAAACACACCGTATTGGGAAGGTGATACTACCGTTTACTACCTTTACAATGTAGAGGCGGATGCATTCCTTTCTAACGCACAATGCCCTACCCATGCACAATGGAGCACTCACGCTGCTCTTAAGGTGGGAAGTGGTAACCCAGTTATGATCGCCAAGTACCGTCTTGCACCTATCTTCACGACAGACACAACTTATGTAGAAGTAGATGGTGAAGAAGTGATGAAGGTTGACACAACGAACATCGAAATTCCAGAATGGGATGGTAAGACTTACACCATTGTTGACTTCTACAACAACCGTTGGTGGTATGTATTCCCAACTTCAACTTACGCAATGTTTGTTGACAACCAGGGTCAGGAAGACCACATGTGGGATATCAAGTCAATGGGCAATGGTGTTTATCGCTTCAGCGTATCTGACCTGAACCCAGCATGGAACTCACACGCTGCAGATAGCATCTTTGGCAACAAAGAGACCTATTTGGGTTTCAACAAGTTGGATAACGACTACGATCCAACACTTGAGGAAAATGCCGTAATGCCTTTGACTCCTATGTTGAGTGTTACTGACAAGGCATACAACCCAGGCGCTGCTGAAGAAGAGCGAATGGAAGATGCAGAACTTGCTATCGACTGGAAGTTCATGGCTGAGGAAGAATTCAACAAGTATGCTTCACACCTGAAAGCATGGAACTACCTCAACGATGGCAAATTGGATGAATACATCGATGGTGTAGAAGAAAAGTATGGCAACAAGGTTGACCTGTCAAAGGTTAAGGCTATCTTGAACTCTACATCTCCTGTTCTTTATGAGGATCTCGAAGCTGCAATTGCAGAGACAGACCAGGCAATCCGTGATTACCTCATTACAGTAATCTTCGCTGATGCTTCAGACGACAATCCTGTAAACATTACTGTTTTGATGGAGAACGCAAGTCTTGAGAAGCGCAACAAGGACGGTTGGGATATTACAGCCGGTATTGGTGACAACCTCAAGTATCAAGAAACTGATGGTAACTTCACTACATTCACTATCAATGGTGAATCACTCAGAGGTTACTACAACAACGAAACAGGTTCTTGGATCAGTGGATTTATCGAGGCATGGCTCCCAGCTCCTGGTAAACTTGGAAACGGTACCATCAGCCAGACCATCAAGGGTCTGCCAGCTGGTAAGTACAGCTTCTCTTGCGACGCTATCGCATGTAACCAGAGTGCCGGCAAGCAGGAAAACGTAGGTGTATACCTCTTCGCAGAAGGTGGTGGTGTCAGCATGAAGACTCCTATCTCTACTGCAAACGAAACTCCTGAGAACTTCGAGTTGACATTCGTCAGCGGTGGTGGTGACATCGTCATGGGATTGATGTCTCTGAACGCAGATGCAAACTGGATGGCAGCCGACAACTTCGAGCTCTGGTACTACGGAGCAGTAGAAGGCGATCCATTCGAGGCAATCCTCAAGACAAATATCGCTCGCTACGATAAAGAGTATCCAGATGTTGATGCTTTGATGGCTAACCAGGAAATCAAGGATGCATATAGCGCAGAGCTCGCTACTGCTAAGAGCTGTACAGCAGACTTCCAGCAGGAAGACTCTATTTTGGCTATTGCTTACAACAACTTGAAGCAATCAGTTGCTGACTATGTAAGAATGGAAAGCTTGATGGAAGAAGTTTATGCAAAGGCAGAAGCATTCCAGGATAGCGACTTCCCAGGCCTTGGTGAAATCCTTGGTGAGTACTACGAATTCACATTGTTGCAGGCATACAACGAATGTAGTGCTGATGCTGCAATGATCGACACCATTGCTGCTACAATGGGTAAGATGATTGTAGAGCATATCACTGCAAACGTGAAAGCAGGCGACGAGCTCACTCCATTGATCTCTAACCCAGCATTCGACAATAACTTCTCTGGTTGGTCAACTACTGGTGCTACTCCAGCATTTGGTGGTAAGGGTGCTAACGGTCTCAACCAGATTGGTGATGTTCAGAAGTTAGAAAGTGGTAACGCAGAAGTTTACCATGCTGCATTCGATATGTTCCAGATTGTACGCAACATGCCTAAAGGCTCATTCAAGCTGACTTGTCAGGCATACGAGCGTAACGATGGTGGATGGGAAAACCATTGGGCAGAAGGTCCAGAGGTTGGTATCACTGCTTATCTCTACGCAAACGAATTCACTCAGAAAGTGAACCACATCATGGTTGGTGCACAGGATGAACTCATTTACCAGGCAAACGACGCAACTGGTTGGCCAACAGATACATATTCTTCAACTTGGTCAAAGTATGTACCTAACTCAATGGATGGTGCAAACTTCTACTTCAACCTTGGAGAAGACCATCAGATGTATCTCGTAGAGGTGAACTTCACATTGCCAGAAGCTGGCGACAGCATCCGCGTCGGATTGAAGAACACAGCAACTAACAGCTGGGTAATCTTCGACAACTTCCGTCTCTACTACAACGGAGATGACGCAAGCGCTTACGCTGAAGCTATCGAGAAACTCACTGAGAAACTCAACAACGTATTCGAAAACGGCATTGGCGGTAAGGACGCAGAGCAGAAGGTTGCTGACGCTCTTAAGGGACTTGCTGACGCTGTAGCAAGCAACAATGGTGACAAGTGTCTTGAAGCTATCACTGTTGGTACAGAAGCTTTGGCTTATGCACAGAAATCGGTTGAAGACTATACTGCTCTTGAAACTGCATGGGGTGACCTGAGCGAATCTATCATCACTTATGGCGAAACAGCAGCTCCAGACGTTTTGAGCAAGGCAAATACTGTATTTGACCAGATTCAGAACGCTCTTGAGAAGATGAACCTTACAAACGAAGAGGTTGAAACTCTCATTGACCGTGCTAACTACTACATCTCTGCACTGAAGATTACAGTAGATACAACTGGTGCATCTGTTGACAACCCAATCGACCTTTCTGAGGTAATTGTCAACTCTACATTCGACACAGTAAATGACTTCACAGGCTGGTCTGGTTCAGGCTTTGGCGCAGGTGGTACTACATCAACCAACGCAGAGCGTTACGCAATGGGCTTCAATACATATCAGGATCTCTCTGGTCTGCCAGCAGGTTACTATGTAGTATATGTTCAGGCATTCTATCGTCACGGCAACTCAGGTTCCGACTATGCTAAGTATTCAGGAAGTGCTACAAGCGACAAGGAGGCATACTTCTATGCAACATCAAGCATTGAGGCTGTTGAAACAGAAGTAGCTTACTGTAGCGAAGGTCGCGTACCAACAGGTACAGAATGGGTTGGTACTGTTGCTACTTCAGAGTCAGGCACTGGCTATATCATGCCTAACACAATGCAGGCTATGCAGCTCTGGTGCAACCAGACATCTGAGGAAGCTAGTGAACTCGACAAGTACACGAACGGTGCACTCTACTACAACCACTTCGTTCAGGTTCAGGTTGGTGAAGACGGTAAGCTCCGCATTGGTGTGAAGAAGGACGGTAACGTTGATGCTGACTGGTTCATCTGCGATAACTTCCGTCTCTACTACATCGGTACAGCAGGTACAGACCCAGCTATCAACAGCGGCATCGAGGACATCGTAGCTAACGAAAAGGCTATTGTAGGTATCTACAACCTCGCAGGTCAGAAACTCGCTGCTCCTGTGAAGGGTCTTAATATCATCAATGGTAAGAAGTACTTCGTAAAGTAATAGACAAAGACTCTCTATAATGCAAAGGTGCTCGGACAATAGTTCGAGCACCTTGTTTTTGTTTAATATTCTTTAATTTATAAGTTGTATTTGAAATCTTTTTTGTAATTTTGCACATTATAATAATAAATAAGGTGTA
>CAMYYX010000040.1 GCA_947303695.1 uncultured Prevotellaceae bacterium
CATACATAACGAAGCCACTGATCAGCATTTGGACGAAGTACTGTAGCACCTGGATAGAGCGCTGTCAGGGTATTGTTTACCTTAACTGCCTCATCATTATCAAATGCAATGTTTGCACCTACACCTGCGAAGATGCCGAGGTTGAAAAAACGATTTGCCTTATAACCACATACAAGGTTGGAAAGGTTAAGGGTAACATCCAAAGATGGAGCTACATATTTCCACTTCCATGCATACTTAGCGCCGTCAATAGTAGAGCCAGCCTTGCTCTGCCAAGCGTTTACAGAAAGGCGAGCACCAACGATTGGGTTGAAGTTGTAGCCGACAGTTACTTGTGCATTTGGAGAAATCAGATCACTAAAATCACGCTCTCCCAAAGTATATTGAGCTCCACCCTGCAACTGGAAATACCAGTGTGGTTTGAAAACCTCAATAGTTTGCTGTTCCTGTGCAGATGCACTCATGATGCCAAGCGCAAGAGCAGCAGTGAATAATACTTTCTTTATATTCATAATTCTAATCTTTTACTTATTTATTATATAATAAGGTGTAACTACTAACTACTGATTAGTACTGAACATAGTACTTGTTCATTGAAATCTTTCCAGAGTAGTCGAGAGCTGAGTAAGCAACCTCGTAGATGTAACCCTTCTGGAAGGTAGCTACTACTGAGCACTTGTTACCATCGATAACAGTATTCATCTTGTCGCCTGCATTTACAGCAGTGAGGGCAGCCTTACAAGCAGCGTCACCATCCTGTGCACTCTTACCATCCTTGAATACGTTTGTAACAGCGATGTGCTTCTTGAATGCTGGAGTTACGATTTCTGCTGTGTATGAAGTCAAAATGAATTCAACAGTAGGAGCCTCCAACTTAGTAGCAACGCCCTTAGAACGGCTTGCAGCATAAATACCTGTAGCTCTGTTACCTACCAACAGAATTGGCTGGATACGTGCATTAGCGTTGTTCAGGATAGAAGCTGCCTTGTTGTTGAGACGGTCGATGTAGCTCTTAACACGGCTTGCCATATCACCAACAAACTCATTAGCGTCAGCCAACTTAGTGTTTGCCTTATCCAAAACATCCTGAGCATCCTTTACAAGATCCTGAAGCTGAACGATCATCTTGTTAACATCGTCAATCTGACCCTGAGTCTCACCCCAGATTTCATTGAATGTTGCACTCATATCCTTTACATAAGTAATTGTGTAAGTGCCACCCTGAACTGTGATGTCGTCAACATGAACATAAGCGCTATTTGGATCCAAATCGTAAACAATACCTGGGATTGTTACAGTACCACGCTCGAGACCTGACTGATATACCTTATAAGTATAAGTAGGAACGTTAGTTGTACCACCAACTACTGGGAGGTCACCAAGTACGAATGTTTGATCGTCAATTGTGATTGACTTATCAATTTCAACCTTGAATACAGCAAGCTGTTCAGCGGTCAATTCCTTCAACTCGATAGTCTTGATGTTCAATCCGTCCAGATCTGCGTGAATTGTACCCATGATTGAACTTGGAATCTTGCTCTTAATCTTGTCAGCTACGCGGTCAACGAGGCTGATAGCACGCTCGTATCCAGGGATAGTCTGTACGTTCAGATCCTCAAGGAATGCAAATGACAGAGGCTTAACTGCTGTAGCAGCAATGCCATACTGTGAATAAATGCTGTGGTCACCATTATAGTCAGTCCAAGAAGCCTTAACACCCTGTGCTGGAAGAGCACCGTTGAACTGTCTGTAAAGTTCGCTTGCCAAAGAACCTACGCTATATACTGAACGCTGAGTCAAGATATTCTTGAACGCAGTCTTCATGTTATCCATGAAGTCATTCGTCTTAATCTTAACTGCGTTGATATCCTCTTCGCTCAATGTAGCCTGTGCAGAATAGAAACCGTTAGTTTCTGCAGAACGAGTATAACCGAAGGTGAGTTCTACGTCATTCTCCTTAACCAGAGGCTCAAGAACAATCTTAGAAGCTTCGTCCTTAGAGTTAACGAGTTCGAGAGTCTGACCAGCAAAGTCAACAGAACCTGGGTTAACTGTTACATAGATAGTACCTGCATTACCTGAAGCCTCGTTGAAGAGAACGCTGTTACCAGCCTTCTTGAACTGAGAAACGCTGCTAATCATATTCCAGTCAGCATCGGTGAATGTCTGAGAAGCCTTTACGTAATTAGCTGGATCCTTAGTTGGGAAGACAACAGGATTGTCGTTCTTTCCGTAGAATGCCATAAGAACATTAGAGTTGATACCAATTGGCAATGAGAATGAACCGAATACTGGGTTTGCAGTACCCTGGATAACAATACCAGTAATCAAACTCTTAAGAGCCTCGTCTACGTCATCAAGACGACCCATGATCTTATCAATACTGTCATTGAGAGCTTCAATATCTTCTGTATTCTGCTTTACCTGAAGAGCAAGAGCGTCGATGCTATCCTGAAGGAGTTGATCTGCCTCCTGATAAGCCTCTTCCAATTCAGGAATCTTCTTGTTGAGAATGTCATCCATACCAACTACGAGTGCGTCGATCTGGTTCTGAAGCAATTCGTCAGCCTTCTTGCTGTTTTCTTCAGCAGTCTTCAAAGCTGCATCAAGTGCATCTGTAACAGTTGCAAGAGAATCGATACGTCCATTCAGAAGAGTCTGGAGTTCGTTAACTCTTACAGAGTCGTTCTTTGCAAGTGCAAGAGCATAAGCAGCTTCCTTAACAACATCATTTACTTTACTCTCAAGAGTCAAGAAGTCAGTCTTCTTAGTGTAAAGGTTCAACAAGCTGTCAACCTGAGGCTTGGTGTAAACATTGTTCTCCAATGCTTCAAGAGTTGCTCCAAGACCTGTTACCTTGGTATTGATATCAGCTACCTTACCAAGAACGTTAATAATGTTTGTAACATTGCCAGTTGAATCCTTCAACAATGCATTGAGAGAATCAATCTGTGCCTGCAAACCCTTGTCTGTTGCACGCAGATCAGCAATTGAATCAGCAAGCTTTCTAACGTCTGCAGTGTCTGCCTTACCAGCAAGCTTAATGCTGCAGTTAGCGCAACAAGCGTCCAATCTAGCCTGAACAGCTGCGATTGAATCCTTGAGTTGCTGGATTGTAGCATAGTTAGTTGTAATCCAACCTCTCAAAGTTGCATCATTCTTGTTAAACTCCACAATCAAATCATTGTATTCGTCCTCATCGTAATCCTTACAAGAGTTGAATACATTCATGCTGAACAATACCATTGAAAGCATGAAAACGGAAGTAAGAAATTTCTTCATTGTTTTTTGATTTTGTTAATTAAAAAATACTATTATTAAAACTTTCTTTCAATTTTTCTTTTACGCGCATTATATATAAAATGCCAATTTTGGTGCAAAGATACACAAATTCCGCAAACAGAGAATGTTTTTTTCTAAAAAAATGCTAAAATTGCACACAAAATGTTCAAAAACCAACGATTTGCACTACGATTCCGCCTTTTTTCATCCTCCCACACCTTATCTTTACATATTATTTCTTAACTTTGCATCCGCAAAAAGAACAATTCGTATGATACAATCAATGACCGGCTACGGAAAAAGCGTAGCTAATTATAACGGAAAAAAGATTCATGTAGAGATAAAATCTCTCAATTCAAAAGCGTTGGATCTCACAACACGTGTTGCTCCCCTCTATAGAGAAAGAGAAATCGAAGTCAGGAATTATATCGCGACTGAACTGGAACGAGGCAAAATTGACTTTGTATTGTGGATAGAAAAAGACGAAAGTACTGGTGCAACACCCATCAACACAGCGTTGGTTGCTGACTACTACAAACAAATTAAGGAATTATCCATCGCATTGAATCTTGACATGTCAGGCATTCAATCGGCTAGCGATTGGATGAAAGTACTTCTGAGAATGCCAGAAGCTCTTTCTCGCACAGAGGTTGAGGAACTCACAGACGAAGAATGGGCAGTCGTTTTCGATGCCGTGAAAGAGGCTGTAGCCAATTTGGTTGATTTCCGCAAACAAGAAGGTCTGGCTTTGGCAAAGAAATTCCAAGAGAAGATTGACAACATTTCCGCATTATTGGCAAGTATTGAACCGTTCGAGAAAGAACGCACAGAAAAGATTCGTCAACGCATCATTTCTAACCTGTCTCAACTTGTAGGAGTTGACTACGACACTAACAGACTTGAGCAGGAAATGATCTATTATATCGAAAAACTCGACATTTCAGAAGAAAAACAGCGTCTCACCAATCACATCAAATACTTTGCTGAGACGATGGAGAACGGTCATGGACAAGGTAAGAAACTGGGATTCATCGCTCAGGAAATGGGAAGAGAGATCAACACGACTGGCAGCAAATCAAACCAAGCAGAAATGCAGAACATCGTGGTAAAGATGAAAGACGAACTCGAACAAATCAAAGAACAAGTATTGAATGTCCTATAATATGCAGAAACGAGGAAAGTTATTCATTATTGCAGCGCCCTCTGGCACAGGAAAGTCCACCATCGTCAACTACTTGATGGGGCAAGGATTCAATTTGCACTTCTCCATCTCGTTAACCACTCGGGCACCAAGAGGAAAGGAGCAAAATGGTATAGAATATTTCTTTACTTCTGTGGAAGACTTTCGCAAACACATCTGTCAAGATGATTTCATAGAATACGAGGAGGTTTATAAAGGTTGTTACTATGGAACACTAAAGTCCCAAGTAGACAACCAAATTGCTCAAGGACAGAATGTCATCTTTGATGTAGATGTCAATGGAGGCATCAACATCAAAAAGCATTTCGGTGATGAAGCTCTCAGCATCTTCATCATGCCTCCAAGTATTGAAGAGCTGCGAAACAGGCTTACCAAACGTGGTACAGACACGATGGAAGTAATCGAACAACGCATCGCAAGAGCAGAATACGAAATCAGCCAAGCAGACCATTTTGATAAGGTTGTGGTAAACGACGACTTGGAAACAGCTCAAGCGGAAGTATCATCTTTGGTCAAAACGTTTCTCGAACAACAGGAGAAATAGAACTATCATGCGCATAGCTATCTACGGAGGGACATATAACCCCATTCACAATGGCCACACTTCACTTGCGCAATCGTTGATTGAGCAGAATCTGGTTGATGAAGTATGGTTGATGGTCTCTCCTCAAAACCCACACAAAGATAACAACGCAGCAGCATACGAAGAAAGATACGAAATGGCTCGTTTGGCGACAAATAGGATGAAAGGGATCCTCGTGAGCGATTTCGAACGCAACCTTCCAATTCCCTCCTACACACATACCACCTTGACAAAACTGTCTGAGCAATACCCAGGCCATCAGTTTTTCCTGGTGATTGGAGCTGACAATTGGACCAATTTTCACAAATGGTATCGCGTGGAAGATATCATGAAAAGCTATCCCATCCTTATCTATCGCAGACCCAATTACGACCTCGATATCTCCACAGCTCCAAAAGGAGCCGATATCACCATTGTAGATACTCCGCTTTACGACGTTAGCAGCACAGACATCCGTAATCACAAGAAGCTGAAAATGCTGAATCCTGACGTATTGAAATACATCAGGACTCATCACCTATACAATTTTTGATTCCCATATAAGGGAAAGATGTTTCCCCTAAGGGGAATTTCTGTTACCCTTAAGGGCTGCAATTTTTACCATTAAGGACTGCATAAAAGAACCTACCCTTCGCTCTTCAGCGGATTCCACCCTTGTGCCTTCAAATCAAACACACTTCCGTCTCTCGTAATCAACACCTTGCCGTCTTCTGCTTTGGTAATATAACCAATAAGGTGTACATCTTCTATTTTCTCCACCTTTTCTTTATCTGCAAGAGGCACAGTGAACAGCAGTTCATAATCCTCCCCACCATTCAAAGCGCAGGTTGTGACGTTCATATTGAATTCCTCTGCCTGCGAAGCCGTTTCATAGTCAAGAGGAAGATGCTCTTCATAAATTCTGCATCCGCAATTACTTTGTTCGCAGATATGCATCAGTTCACTCGACAAACCATCCGAAATATCCATCATGGAAGTAGGCTGGACACCTTTTTCTTGCAATTTCAAGATAATATCCCGTCGAGCTTCAGGACGGAGTTGGCGTTCCAACAGATATTCCTTTCCTGCGAAATCCGGCTGCGCCATTTCCATCGTCTCGTTTCCTTTATTTTCCTTCAATTGCTGATAATAGACGGCTTTCTCACGCTCCAACAGCTGAAGGCCCATATAAGCTGCCCCAAGGTTTCCGCTCACACAAACCAAATCACCCACTTTAGCACCATTACGAAGGACGGCCTTACCTTTCTCTACATCGCCAATACACGTAATGCTGATGGTCAGTCCTGTCATCGAACTGGTGGTATCTCCACCCACGATATCTACCCCATGAGCCTCACAAGCCAGTTGCAGACCTGCATAGAACTCCTCCATATCTTCAACCGTAAAGCGCTGACTGATACCCAGACTGACCGTAATCTGTCTTGGCATCCCACCCATTGCATACACATCGCTGAAGTTCACCATTGCGGACTTATAACCAAGATGCTTTAATGGCACATAGGTAAGATCAAAATGAACGCCTTCTAACAACAGATCTGTTGTTACCAACACTTCTTTTTCTTGGGGATAATCCAACACAGCACAATCATCGCCCACTCCTTTTTTCGAAGAGTGGTTCTTCAATTCTATCGATGCTGTCAAGTGCTGAATCAGCCCAAATTCTCCTAATTCTTCTATCTTCATTCTTAACGAAGGATTATGGTTATCAAATGGCTTTAATCAGTTCCTTCATCAACGCAGTCATTCGAGGCTGTGCTGCATCAGCAGCTGCCTGCACCTCTTCATGGCTCACCTTAACAGCTTCGTCAAATCCACCCAAGTCTGTGATGACAGATATACCAAACACACGAATACCACAATGGACTGCAACAATCACCTCAGGAACAGTTGACATACCCACTGCGTCTGCACCCATCTTTCTGAACATTCGATACTCAGCAGGAGTCTCGAAGGTTGGTCCTTGCGTACCGAGATAGACTCCCTTGAAGATTTTAATGCCTAATCTGTTAGCAGCCTCATCGACAATCTTGATGAACTCAGGATCAAATGCCTGATGCATACTTGGGAAACGAGGTCCTGTTGGGAAATTCTTACCACGAAGTGGATTCTCAGGGAACAAGTTGATCTGGTCGTCAATAACCATGAGGTCACCCACATGGAACGCAGGGTTCATACCGCCTGCAGCATTGCTAACCAACAAATTCTTTATACCCAATTCATACATTACGCGGATTGGGAAGGTCACTTCCTTCATGGAATAGCCTTCATAGTAGTGGAAACGTCCTTGCATAGCAAGAATCTCCTTTCCTCCCAATTTTCCGAAAAGCAGTTTTCCGCTATGTCCCTCTACGGTTGATACTGGCATATTAGGTATTTCACTATATGCGATTTCGTTTTCCACCTCGATCTCATCAGCAAGGTGTCCAAGACCTGAACCCAAAATAATTGCGGTCTCAGGTTTACTTGTCATTCTCTCTTTGAGGAATGCAGCTGTTTCTTGAATCTTTTCGTACATGGTTTAAATAGCTTATTATTTGATTGTTAAACAATTCTTCTTCATCGTTCAGCACTTTCACCTCAATTGGCAAAGCATACACACTACCCCACATTGGCATTTGTTCCTGATGGAGTCGTGCCATATCCTTTTCCGTTGTAATGATGATTCGAGGTTTGTCGTCTGGTAAAGCATTGTAAGCACTTTCTATCTGTTTGTAGTCCTGCGAAGAAAAGTCATGATGATCACCATAATGGATGGCATCAAAACTGGCATACTTCGACAACTCATCCTCCATCGGTTTCGGATTGGCGATACCTGTAACCACCAGAATGCTGTACTTATCCAACTCTCCAAGCGGTATCTCTGCCTTTGGATTATACAGATTCCCATATTTCATCCCTGTGAAATACAGATGCTGATCTTCCTGAATCCTCAGTCGCTTACAATACCTCTCTCTCTCCCCTTCGCTTACATCTTCTTTCAGTTTCGTCAGCATCACAATATCTGCACGCTTGCTTCCTCCTGCGCTCTCTCTCAATCGACCTGCTGGCAGCAGATAGTCCTTATCTATCGGACGATTGCTGTCTACCAACAATATGTTCAGTCCTGCTTTCACCCTCCGATGCTGATAGGCGTCATCCAATATGATGACATCAATATCTGTTGTTTCGGCATTCGTAATGAGGTTATAGATACCTTCCCTTCTGTCTGCATCTACAGCAATGGTCACATCCGGAAACTTCTTCTTAATCTGGTAGGGTTCATCACCGATATCAGCTGCTGTCGACTTTGAAGTGGCCAGCACATATCCCTTTGTCTTTCGCTTATATCCCCTACTCAACACACCCACCTTGTATCCGTTTTCTTGCAGCAGCCGTATCAGATACTCCGTATGTGGTGTTTTTCCTGTTCCTCCCACCGTTATATTTCCTACGCATATAACGGGCAAATCATAGGACTCCGAACTTAGAATCCCATGATCATACATGAAGTTGCGCACTGATGTCACCCCATCATATACCCAAGCCAATGGAAGCAACAGATAGTACATAAAGTTATTTCCAGGTACCCCTTACGGAATACCTGGAATTGTGTATCTTATAAGTTAAACTTGATTGCAAATGGCATAGCAGCCTGAATTCTGTCTTTCTCCTTCACGGACTGTAACATTCGAACTACATCGTAGTACTCGCCGAGATTTTCCTTGAGAGCAGTCTTGGTCATACTCTTGCTAGATGTCTTATCCATAATCTGTTCGAAGAATGACTTCTGAGTAGGATATGACTTGATGGTGCACTCTTCAATCTTTGCCTTCTTCTTGGCTACTGCGATTGCGTCGTCAAGGCTACCGAGTTGGTCAACCAAACCAATCTGCTTAGCATGCAAACCTGTCCATACACGTCCTTCACCGATTACCTTGATTGAATCCTGTGGGATACCACGTCCGTCAGCACAACGTTTGGTGAAGAGTTCGTAACCACGATTGATATAGTTCTGGAGCAGTTCTTTTTCGCCGTCGTTCATCGAGCGGTAATAGCCTCCGAAGTCTGCGTATTCGTTCGTCTTGACTGTTGCGATATTCAGACCCAACTTGTCTTGTATCAATTCACTTGCATCTGGGAACATACCGAAGATTCCGATTGAACCTGTGATGGTGGTTGGTTCTGCTACAATCCAGTCTGCTGCACAAGAGATGTAATAACCTCCGCTGGCTGCCAAACCTGACATTGATACGATGATTGGCTTCTTGGCTTTAATGTTCATCACCTGATGCCAGATCTGCTCTGATGCATAAGCGCTACCACCTGGAGAGTTTACGCGAAGTACGACTGCCTTCACATCATCATCATTTGCCAGTTCGAGTAACTCCTCACATACCTTGCTGCCTACAATCTGCTCATCGTCGAACGAGAACGAATTAGTCTCTTCATCCTGAACAATTTCACCTGATGCATAGTAAACTGCTACGATGTCGCCACTCATGCTCTTTGGCTCGTTATTTGCGTTATTAGCAACTGTGCTCACCTTTGCTTCGTTATACTTACCGTCCTTATTGTCATCACTCTTTATCAGGTTTGCAATCACATCATCTACCTGGTCAGCAAATACCAGCTTATCAACCAACTTATTCTTCTTATACTCCTTCGTAGCCTTGAACACGATACCCTCATTGATCAATGCCTCGAGGTCTTCCTTCTTAATCTTACGTGATTTGCAGATATCATCAAGCATCTCACCCCAGATTTCGTTCTCGAACACTGTAATCTGCTCACGGTTAGCCTCACTCATATCGTCAAGGATGTATGGTTCAACAGCTGACTTGTAAGTACCAACCTTAAACACCTGCATCTTCACACCCACCTTCTCCAGCAGTCCTTTATAATACATCACCTGAGAAGCCATACCTACGAGTTCCAGCATACCCTCTGGGTTAATCAGCAACGAGTCGGCAGTACTACAGAGATAATATGATCCCAGTCCATAGTTGTCAGCATACGACATGATGAACTTACCAGAAGTCTTGAAGTCAACCAATGCATCACGCAATTCCTGAAGCAATGCAGGATTACCGCCGTTAAAAGAACCGACTTTCAGGTAAATACCTTTAATCTTGTCATTTTCCTTCGCGCTCTTGACAGCTGTCAGAAGGTCGTTCAAACCAAGACTTTCACTACCATCACCCATCAATTCTGAAAATGGGTTATCGATTGTGCGCTCATCAAGTGTACCTTCAAGGTTCACCACCATTACTGAGTTATCGTCAATTGGTTCAGTAGTAGATGACATCGATGCCAAACCACTCAATGTCAACAGAGAGAAGATGCCTATGATAAGGCCTACTAGAAGAATGCCAACGATTGTGGCCAATGTGTACTTTAAGAATTCTTTCATTGTTCTGTTATTTTAATGATTTATAATATTCACACGCTGCGAGGAGCCATGCACCTGTTCCAAACGGATGTTGAGAAGAAGCATCGGCTATGCGGGTTGGGTCAGGTTTCTCGCCTATCGGCTGCACATATCCTATTCCGCCATCTGGCTGAAGTGCTATGGTCGTGAGGTATTTCCACGCTTTGTCAATCACAGGTTTGAACTCTTTGGCATTCAGCAATCCGTTGTTCACTCCCCACAGCATTCCGAATGTAAAGAATGCCGTTCCGCTGGTCTCGTAACCTGGTGCATCAGCTTCACACAACATCGATCGTGTCCAATAGCCTTCGTCCTGTTGGCAGTCAGCTACTGCTTTTGCCAGTTGCTGGAATCGCTGTACGTAGAATGCTCTGTATTTCGAGTCTTTCGGAAGGTCTTGCAGTACTTTCGCCAATCCTGCCAGCACCCATCCGTCGCCTCGTGCCCAGAAGCTCTTTCCTCCGTCGCATGCGGTCTTCACCTTGGGCCAGACATACTTGCCGTCTCTGTAATACAGATGCTGGTCCTTGTCCCAGAGCAGGTCGTCCGTCCATTTGAAACACTCATACTGCTTATCCAGCAATCGTTCGTTGTGGGTCACGGTATAGAGTTTCGTAAATATCGGTAATCCCATATACAGCGCATCCGACCACCACCAATAATCAGCCTTGTCCGATTTTGCCTGATACATCATCACTTCGAGCGTGCGCTCCAGCCTTTCGGCCCGATGTTCCAACTTATACAAGTCGATATACACCTGAAAGCAAATCTGCCAATCGGCAAAGAGTACATGGTTCATATCCTCACCATACGTTGCGTATTCCCATTTTGACTTATCCGTCTGAGTAGCACCCTTCCAGTGATTATATTCAGCCCACTCCAGGGCATAATCCAGATACTCTTTCTTCCCGGTCAACTCATACACCGCCTGATTGCCTGTGAAATAGGCTGCGTTGTCCCAGAATCCGCGGCATCGAGCCGTGCGAGTTGCCTGCCAATGACTGTTCACCCGCTCAATCATCCCCCTCACTTCGTCCTTGGTTTGCCCATTAGACGTGCATACTACCAGAAAAACTACAAAAAAGAGAATATTTTTTTTCATACAATAACATTTTACGCGACAAAGATACTAAATTATTTATAAAGTTCAATACATTATTCCGTTTTTTCTACAAAAAAGCAGCATCTCAATGCGAGGTGCTGCTTATAACTGCCTTCATTATACTCCCCTCCATGCGAGGGAGGTGTACAGGGGGTGGGTCTTTTTCTTTAGAAATTCACATCCACACCCAAACCAAACACGCGGTTCTCACGGTGGAAGATGATGTTGCTCACATTAGTCGTCACAGTGTGGTCAGAGTAGTTGGTCTGGAAATAGGCCGCGTTGAGCTTCACCTGATCAGTCAGCTTCACACCCACACCAAGTCCGAACGAATAGCTGTTGAGGTTGAACGACAGGTCCGAGTAGTTCGCCTCCGACTGGTCGTACATCGTCTTCTGGTAGCCGGCACTCACCTCGATGCGGTCAGTCAGGTCGTATGCAGCACCCAAGGTAATCTCATGCGTGTCCTTCACAAGGTCCTTGGTCCACTGACGAGTGTCACGATCCATGAACATGTGATAGCCTACGTTCAGGCGCAGTTTCTCGATAGGAGTCACCTGCACACCCACAGCCAGCATCGATGGCAAATCCATCTGCGTCTCAGCCTCGTCGAGGTAGTTAGCGAAAGCAGCACGCTGAGTAGCCAACTGGTTGAATTCAGCATTGTTGTTCGCATCAGCCTTCACGGTGATAGGCGTACGGAACTCATACTTCAGCGCCAGGTTCACATAGTCGTTCAGCTTATAGTCCACACCGATAATCGGAGCCACACCCATTCCCGTCAGGTCGCAGTCGAGCACATAGCTGTTAGGCACGTTGATGATGTTACCCGTCGTTGTGCGGAACGTGATGTTGTCGATATGACCCTTATAGTTATTCCATGCATAGATGGCACGCACACCCAGGCTCACAGCCAGCTTCTCGTTCAGCTTGCGAGCAGCAGCCAGTGTCGTACCGAAGAAGTACGACTTACCCTTCAGGTAGCTGTTGAGGCTGTAACCGCCGAAGGCCGCACCCAGTTGCGTCATACCCATCTGACCTACCAGCGCCTCGAACGAACCCACACCTTTCTCAAACTCACATGAACCGCCACCACCGATGACACCGAAACCGAACTGGAAAGCCCAGTCGTTCTTGTTGTAAGCCAAGTACAATGAAGGCTGAATAGGCACATGCACACGGCCCTTATACAATCGGTCCACCGAACCGTCAGCCAGCGGAGTACCAGGATTCAGGTAGTTCGCACCGAACAAAGCCCCGTAGCTGCTGTGCGAGTCACGCTTCTGATGCGGACTCTGCCAGTTGAACTGCAAGTGCCAGCCCTCATCCATAAAGCCCACACCAGCAGGATTATAGTACACACCATCGATGTCGATAGCACCATCGCGCGACGGATTTCTCAAAAAACCAATACTCTGATTCGTGTTTGTCAAATAGTCTCCTGCCCACACTTCTGTTGTCAAAATCTGACACATCAGGCACATGGAGCTCATAGCAATAAATCTTTTCTTCATTATACTTTCATTAATAAAACGGGCGCAAAGTTACAAAAAACTACACAACTAGCGCCCATTACGTGCAAATAACTGCACACCCACCCCAC
>CAMYYX010000041.1 GCA_947303695.1 uncultured Prevotellaceae bacterium
CACTTTTACACGCGTCTTAATCTCAGCCTCAGTAATCGACGTCTTAAACGTCTTGTCCTTAATTTTAACGATACTCATGATGCCTAAAATACTAAATTTGATGCAAAGATACAAAATAATTATGAATTATGAATTATGAATTATGAATTATTTCGTAACTTTGCATCATAAAACAACAGAAAGCTTTATTTCTGCTTACTACATAAAGCATTTAATTTTCAGAAAGATGAAATATAAGTATTTGGTATTGCTGACAATCGTCAGTTCGGTTGTCATGAGTTGTAAGACTGATAATGATAAGAGTACGGTCGTGCTCTTCGATAATGATGTGCATTGTGGTATCGAGGGATATGCCAAGATGGCTGCGTTGCGCGACTTGATGGTGGATACCGCCTATACGTGTCTGGTTTCGAACGGAGATTACTTGCAGGGAGGTCCCGCAGGAGCTTTGTCGAAGGGTGAGTATATCATCGATATCATGAACAAGGCGCGATATACCGCTGTGACGCTTGGTAACCACGAGTTCGACTATAAGGCTCCTCGCATGCTTGAGCTGTTCGACCGCTTCAATGCTCCTGTGGTATGTACCAACTTGGTTGATGTAGCTACAGGTAAGCGTGTCTATCCTGAAAGCATCATCCGGAAAGTGGGAAAGAAGACAATCGGATTCGTGGGTGTAGTTACTCCTACGACCCTTAACACGGAGGAATATGCGTTCTACGACGAAGACGGCAAGCAACTGTATGACTTGTGCGAAAAGACTACCTATGAGCTTGTACAGAAGGCTGTGAACAAGATTCGTAAGAAGGTGGACTATGTCGTTGTGCTCGCACATCTGGGTGAAGACCCCAACGAGACGAATGTAGATTCGCATGGGTTGATTCAAGCAACTACGGGTATCGATGTGGTGCTCGACGGTCACACTCATTCGGAGATTCCTCAGGAGTTTGTGATGAACAAGGCTGGTAAGCCTGTGCTGATTGCTCAGACGGGTACGAAATATGACAACGCAGGTAAACTGGTGATTCGTCGTGACGGAAGGATGTCGACCGAACTTATCAGTTTGAAGAATTATCCGTATCGCGATCAGGAGGTACGAATGGTGACTGACAGCGTGCTGGATGTGTTGGATGCCCAGACCAGTCGTGTCATCTGCCAGAACGAAGTGGACCTGAAGATACTGGATGCAGAAGGGAAGCAGCAGGTGCGTTATGCTGAGAGCAACGCAGGTGACCTCGTGGCAGATGCCTACCGCATTGTGAGCGGAGCTGAGTTTGCGATGACGAACGGTGGTGGTGTGCGTGTGGACCTTCTGAAAGGACAGCTCACCTATGGCGACTTGGTGACGATGTTGCCATTCGATAATAATGTGTGTGTAATCGAGATCACGGGTGCACAGCTGAAAGACCTGCTTGAAACCTGTACTCAATACACACCTGTAGAGTTCGGCGATTTCCCACAGGTATCGGGTATCAAATTCACAATTGACAAGAGACGTAATGTGGGTGATCGTATCACCGACCTGGTCATCCTCAACAAGGGAGGTAATTACGAACCTGTACAAATGGATCGTACGTACAGCATGGCGACGATTGACTATTGTGTGACGGGCGGTGGATTTGTCGGCAAACTGAAACAGAACAAAATTACGAATCCTTCACTTATCCTCTACAACGAGTGTTTGATTAAGTATGTGACAGAGAATCTCGGCGGACATATCGGTCAGGAGTATGCAGCTCCTCAAGGACGTATAACAATAGTTGAAAAATGAAAATAGGGGAGTGAACAGCAGAAAATTGGGCTGTTTTGCAAAAAAATAGTAAATAGTAAATGGTTAATTGGTAAATTATTACTACCTTTGCACCCCGATTGCGGATTGTAGCAGTCGAAAGAGATTATTTTATTGTTCACCAGAACAAAAATTGAACTGTATAAAAACAATAAAAACGAAAACGAAATGAAAAAAGGTATTCATCCAGAGAATTATCGTCCAGTAGTGTTCAAGGACATGAGCAACGGCGATATGTTCCTCTCTCAGTCTTGTGCAAAGTCAAACGAGACTATCGAATTTGAAGGTAAAGAGTATCCGCTGATCAAGCTTGAAATCTCTTCTACATCACACCCATTCTACACAGGTAAGGCTAAGCTTGTCGACACCGCAGGTCGCGTTGATAAGTTCATGAACCGCTACGCCGTGATGAAGAAGAAGTAATTCTTTGGGAAACAGAAATAAGAAGCACTCACACTCAGGTTGTGGGTGCTTTTTTGTGTCTTAGGAGACTGTGTGGGGGCTGAGTATGCGTTTGATTTTGTTGGTAACAAACTGGCGTTGCTCCTTGTCCAGTCCGATGTAGTAGATGGTTGGAATGGTTGAAAGGAGACAGATAGAGGTGTTGACGATAATCTTTGTGAGTGGATAAGCAAGCAGATAGTCGGTTAAGTGTGCTATGACCGGTATGATGCTGCCGATGATGACCACGATGAGACAACGAATCAGTACTTCTTTGATGTAACGCCATACCGACAGGTTGATAGCAGGACACACAATGAGCATTCGGGCTATCTGAGTGACGATGAACACCGCCAGCTGAACGATGAATACAGATACCGGTGAGCATCCTTTCCATAAACAGAACCACGCAATCGGAACGATGAGCAGCAGGAGGTTGGCTTCAATCATCTGGAACTTCGCAATACGTCCTGTTGCATGAATGGACATACACATCACCGCTCCGAGCGTGTGAACCATCATACACATGATGGACATACGAACAAACCAAACCGTGTAATCGGGTACATCGCCCAGATAGATGAGGAGGATGTAGCTGGTGTTGAGCAATACGGGTAGGGATAGCAGGTAGAGGAGAAGGAAGGCGAACTTCGAGGAGGTAATGACCAACGTGTGGAGATATTTGTAGTCGCCTGCTGCATAGCTCTTCACAATCTGTGGTTGTACAGCCGTCAGGACGTTCTCGGCAAAGAGGTAGAGTTTGCTCTGAATGATGTTGGCCACTCCGTATGCGGTATTCATGACCGTGTTGTAGAAGAAATTGAGCAACAGGTTGATACCCTGTGAATAGCCGATAGATGCCAACGTACCGTTGAACGACCATCCGCCGAATTTCAGCATCCGGACGAACAGCTGCTTGTCGAACACCCATCGTCCGTGTGTCTCAGGGAAGGAACGGTTGCAATACCAACCATAGATCAGACGCATGCTGACTTGTACCAACATAATCAGCGCTCCATAGAGGATGAGTTTGTCGGTATTGGTGTATTTCACCAGAAAGACGATGAGGAGGTTGACGAGCACGTTGTAGATGCCGATAGAGGCAAATACACCCATCTTTTCGTGTGCTACGATGAGTGCGTCGTAAGGAGCACTCATGATGCCGATGAGGGACGTGATGATGGAGAACTGATAGATGATGATTGTGGCCGTCAGTCGGTCGGGTGGGATCACCAGATAGTTGCACACATAGTAAAGTCCGAACGTCTCAGCCGAGAGGAACACCAGTCCTGCGATGGTGAGATGAACCAGTCGGGCTGTGCTGAAGATGGTATGCAACTCTTCTACACTTTTCCCTTCGCCTTGGGCGTATGTAATGAAACGCATCGTGGCCGAAACGAGCGAGTTGAGCACGATGAATACACTCATCACACCTCCCACAACGGTAAAGATACCGTAGTCGACATCTCCCAAGGTCAGGATGACCACGCGAGCTGTGAACAGACTCACAACAAGCTGTACCAACATCTGCCCGTACAGGTATAATGTGTTACGAGCGATGCGACTACTTCTGGTCTTGTGTTCGTTGTCCATCAGTCAGATGATTTGTCTTTGCGCGACAAAATTACAAAATAATTATCAATTATGCATTATGAATTATGAATTATTTCGTACCTTTGCACCAAATTACGAAAGATTGATAATCTTATGGCCAAAGTAAGTGTAATCGTAGCAGTATATAACATGGAGGAACATCTGCGCCAATGTGTCGAATCGGTACTGGCTCAGACGTTGACCGATGTGGAGGTCGTTTGTGTGGACGACGTATCGACTGACGGTTCGCTTCAGCTGCTTCGTACGATGGCGCAAGAAGATTCCAGGGTAAAGGTGTTGGAACAGCCCGAGAACGGAGGTGCTCAGTTGGCTCGCAATGCAGGCATTCTGGCTTCGAGTGGTGAGTTCATCACCGTCCTCGATGATGACGATTGGCTGGCTCCCGATGCGTTGGAGTTGGCTGTGAAGGAGTTCGAAGGGCGCGACGATGTGGAGTGTGTGCTGTTGAAGGAGATGCGTGTTTGTCCTGATGGTCGTATCTTCTATCCTGAGGGACGTTGGCCGTTCCGTGAGGCGAGAGGTGAGGAGGTCTATTATCACAGTATGCCTTGGCACGTTTCCGGACGTTACCTCGTACGCCGTCCCCTTCAGTTACGCATCCTCTACGATAATGCCGACCGTGTGTATGGTGAGGACAATACGGCTTTGCTTCATTTTCTGGAGTCGCCCTACATCATCCAGAGCGAAGGTATCTATTACTACCGCTTGTTGGACGAATCGCTCTCGCATGCGATGAATATGGCTATCTTCGAGGGGTTGAAGTCTCATGTGGCGATGTCCGGCCATCTGCTCAAAGGCGGCTATTCGTTGTCTGTCCGTAGTGCCCACGAACATTTTCGTTGGCTGATGATCGTGAATGCCATCCGTCATCTTTATCTCTATGGACGTAAACACTACACAGCTGCCCAGCGTCGTGAAGCGTGGCAGTTGATACGTGACGATTACGATAGTGTTGATCTCTCTTTGGTGCCCGATGAACAGTTACGGAAATTCGGCTATATGCCCCTTCGTTCATCGTGGACGCTCTTCCGCTTGCAAGAGTGGGCTTATTTCACTTTGAAATGGCTTACACGTCGTATCTAAAGCAGATTCGATGCAAGCAGATATTGTGTGAAATCTTTGTTTTTCAGGGCTTGGTCTATCGCGGCAAGTGCTCGATGGGCTTGGTCGGCTTGAACGGTCCTTTGTGGGGCAGGGAAGTAGCGGCTGGCTTGTTCGCACATCGCAGCAAAATAGGCCATGCAGGTCTCTCGGTCGAGGGTTACCATCCTTGAACCCGATAATTTCATCCCTTGCAGGAAAGCTTCGTACACCCGACTGATGCGGTCTTCGGGTACCATCTCCACAGCTGTTCCTATCACTTGTCTAACCACCCAATAGGCATCGAGTGTGGCGTAGTTCCCTTGTTCCTTCGAAGTGAAACTGCTGCTATGCTGTCGATAGATGTAGGTCGTTTCGCTGATGGTCGCCATCTTGTGGGCCATCGGGTAGAAGAGAAACGACAGGATGGTGTCTTCGTATCGATAGTTCTCTGGGAATCCGATCTGCTCGAACAGTCTGGCTGCGAACACCTTACTGCACACATATCCAGATAGCTGACGGGCGTCATTCTCCTCTGTGTGTTGTATATGAGGCTGTTGGGACACTCCGTCAGTCGTGTCGATCGAGCCTTCCACCACGTCTGCATTCTGTTCGTATGCTTTGTCCATCAGGTTGCTGATGGCATCTTGCGGCAAGAGGTCGTCTGCATCTACGAACATCACATAGCGAGCGTTGATGTGTGCTAAAGCCTGATTGCGTGCGGCCGATACGCCACGATGTTGCTGGGTGAGGATGGTGAAATGCTCTTCCTGCTCATGTTGTTTCAGGATGTCTGCACTTGCGTCTGTGCTTCCGTCGTCGATGAACGTCGCATGAAATCGGTAATTGGTGATTTGGCCATTGATGGATTCGATACATGCTTCCAAATAGTCGGCTGCATTGTAAACGGGTACGATCATCTCCAGGTCGTATTCAGGTTGGGCAGCAATCGTGTTGGCCTTCACGCAGGTCGTTCCCTGGTCGGCATAACGTTGCTCCATGATGTGCTCGGCTTCCTCAAGGGATTGTGTGGCTGTCTTGTGCGGCATAACGACTCGCAGCACATGATACCACACCCTGCAGGTATGTGTAGCTTTGCCGATCTGTCGTATGTTATTGAGCCACTTCATGTCGTTCGGTGGTTAAGGCATTGATTCGTCTTTGAGGAACCGTTGCTGCTCTTTGTTCCACTTGATGTTGACCGTTCCCCCATCTTTCCAGACGATCTTCCCATCGTTGTTTCGTAAATCCGAAACAGTAGTGGCGAGGGTGGTATCGTCCGTGAAGTTGTAGTAACTGAAAGTCATGAGGATGTTTCCACTACTATGTGTCGACAATTTATAGGTTGAGGGTGTCCAGTCGGGGTGGTAAAACTTGGTGGTGCTGTCCCATGCGTCTGTTTTCACGGAGTGAATCAAGCAGATAAGATAGCTGTCGGGGGTAGGGAGTTTGCACAGTTGCACTTCAGTCAATTCCGAAAGTTGAATCTTCGCCAGATTATCCGTGAGCATGGTGAGTCGTGATTTGCCCCTGAGTCGGTTCGTCACCTCGTTCTCCATGTTGTTCTCGATGAGATCCACCATATCCAGCCTGTCGTTCTTGCTGAGCGATGGGAGTATGGTGTCGGGTAGGGTGGTGAACAACTCCTTGATGGTTTGTGCGTTAGCAGCAGTCGTCAGACACAGCAACGCTATGATGATGTAGATTCTGTGTTTCATATTCCGCAATCATATTTGCTTGCAAAATTACAATAATTCTCTGATACCACAAAACAATTATAAAAAAAATGGTCAATGTTCAACGTTGAATGTAAAAATGAAGAAAATAGTAAATAGTAAATGGTTAAATGGTAAATTATTCGTACCTTTGCACCAAAATTAAAGGGTTAGTGGTTAGAGGTTAGCGTTTAGTGCGCTAAACACTCGACGCTACACGCTAAACGATTTAAAGGACGTTTGATGAACAAAGAGATCCTGCGACTTTCCATTCCGAGCATTTTAGCCAATATCACGGTTCCCATTGTGGGTATCGTGGATGTTGCCATTGCGGGTCATATCGCAAACGCCTCTGCGATTGGTGGTATTGCGATTGGCTCGATGCTGTTCGACCTGCTCTATTGGAACTTCGGCTTCTTGCGGGTTGGTACGGGAGGTATGACTGCTCAGGCGTTCGGTCGTAAGGACCATCAAGGCATGATGGATATCCTCACCCAGAGTCTTTCGATGGCCCTTATGGGAGCTTTGTTCGTCTTCGCCATCGGGTGGCCTTTTGTCAATCTGGTCATGTTCTGTGTACCTTGTTCGCCTGAGGTGGAGTTGTTTGCGCGTCAGTATTTCTGGATTCGCATTTGGGCTGCGCCAGCTACCTTGTCGCTCATGGCGTTCAAGGGATGGTTTATCGGAACACAGAATACGGTCAACCCCATGATTTGCGATATCGTGGTCAATGTCGTCAATATGGCTGCAAGTTTCTACCTCGCTGTCTATACCCCTTTGGGAGCTATCGGAGTGGCCTACGGAACAGTCATCGCACAATATACAGGTCTGCTGACAGCCGTCACGCTCCTCGTTCTTGGCTACCGAGGTCTGTTCCGCTATATCGGCATCCGTGCCAGCATCGGATGGCAGAAGATTCGTCATCTCGCAGCCCTCAACGGCAATCTCGTCTTGCGCTCCTTGGGTTTCATGGTGGTCTATGTGGGCTTCACTGCCCTCACGTCGAAGTATGGTGATGAGGCTTTGGCTGTCGGAACCATCATGATGAAGCTCTTCATGGTCTTCAGCTATTTCGTCGATGGGTTTGCCTATGCAGGCGAAGCACTCGTGGGGCGGTTCATCGGGGCCCAGTCGCGTCCTGAGGTTGTCCGTGCTGTCCGTCTCTTGTTCTGTTGGACGCTTGCTGTTGGACTCATCTTTACCTTATTATATTTATTGCAAGGTGAACAGATGGTGTGTCTTATGACCAGCGAAGTATCGGTCATCGAGGCATCCCGTCCCTTCCATTTCTGGCTCGTCCTCATGCCGCTTGTCAGTTGTGCGGCCTTCATGTGGGATGGCGTCTTCATTGGTGCTACGGCAGGTCGTCAGGTCCGCGACTGCATGTTGTTTGCCGCTTTGGGTTTTGTGCTCGCCTATGCGGGATTGTTCCGCTTCATCGGCATTCAGGCGGTCTATGTGGGCTATTTTGTCCATCTGCTTGTTCGCACACTCTACCTCTCCATCTGTTGGAAGAAAGTCCTGAATCGGGCGTTCGGCTATTCCCAATCTCCCACTTTCAGGAAAGTGGTAGGGGTCGTCACCCTTTGCCTTCTGTTCTGCCTTCTGCCCTTACAGGGTCGTGCTCAGACCGATACCATCGATTATGCTGACATCGATACCGCTTTCTGGGGACGTATCGAGCGACTCATGGGCGAGGAACTTGAGCGCCAGCAGCAGGTTCAGAACGTCATCGATAAGTACGAGGATATGCTCTTACGCGATGAGCGGTCGTTACACCTCGAAGGTGCCAACTACCTCTTGCGAGGACTGCTCAACCTGAACAAAGACCGTCAGTTCCGTCGTTCGCTTACCCAACCCATGAAGCGGCACGATGCTGATGTGCTCGACTACGGTATCGCCTTCTCACCTCTTGCTGTCACCTGGGGCTTGAAAGCTGCAGGAGTTCAGTCGCGCAGCACCTTGAAGCGGATGCTCATCGCAAATGCTATCGCACTCGGACTTACGGCTGGATTCACCGAAGGTATCAAGGGAGTTAGTGTACAGCGTCCCAACTGGGTCGATTCCAACAGCATGCCATCAGGTCATACCGCTATGGCTTTTGCAAGCGCCACCATCCTTCATCGTGAGTTCGGCTACATCAGTCCGTGGATCAGTGTGGGAGGTTATACAGTAGCTACCGCTACCCAGTTCCTGCGTGTGCGTCGCAACGAACATTGGTTGGCTGATACTTATATCGGAGCAGGCATCGGAGCCATCTCCACCCATCTGGCTTATTTCCTCACCGATCTCATATTAGGCGAGGAAGGCATCCATCGTCCCAAGCTCCAAGTACGCGACATCCTCCGCACCATCAACTTCATCGAGCGCCCTACGTCCCTCAGCCTTGTCTCAGGTTTCGATATGGGTCACGAAGGGAAGATCAACTCCAGCTCCATGTATAGTGCCGGACTGGTCTACAGCCACTTCTTCGACCCTCATTGGGGAATGGAAGCACAGGGTAGGGTGGCCACTTGCGACCTCAACCTCAATGGTACCAATTCCAATCTTGATGTTTACCACCTCGACCTTGGAGCCGTCTGGTCACATCCCCTCAATGCCTCCTCACGCTTTGCCATCCGCGGCTTCGGAGGTATGCGCTTCATCGACAACTCGCTTCTGCAGCTCCGTCGTGAGTTCCGTCCTGAGTTCGGAGTGGGCATCAGTTCCGATCTCATGCGCAGTCCCACCAACATCATGGGAATAGGGTTCGACTACACACACACCTTCTCCGACTGGTTCACCGACCGTTGGTTCTTCACCCTTCAATACAAGATACAGCTATGATGTGGTTGCTCCTCGCCTTCATGTCCGCTTGTCTGTTGGGCTTCTACGATGTGTTCAAGAAGAAGTCCCTCCGAGCCAATGCAGTCATCCCCGTACTGCTGCTCAACACCCTCTTCTCCTCGCTCATCTTCCTGCCTTTCATCATCTCCTCCGCTCAAGGCTGGTTGCCTGAGGACAACCTGTTCTACACCCACAGCTACGGATGGGCCGAACATCGCTACATTCTGCTCAAGTCCGTCATCGTGCTCTGCTCGTGGCTCTGCGGCTATTTCGGCATGAAGAACCTACCCATCACCATCGTTGGTCCCATCAATGCCACCCGTCCCGTCATGGTCCTCATCGGAGCCCTCACCTTCTTGGGCGAGCATCTCAATGTGTGGCAGTGGGTGGGAGTCACTATCGCCATCATCTCCTTCTACCTCATGAGCCGTAGTGGGAAGAAAGAAGGCATCGACTTCCGTCACAACAAATGGATTGCTCTCGTCGTCCTCGCCAATGTGTTCGGAGCCGTCAGCGGACTCTACGACCGTTATCTCATGGCTCCAGCGCCTACTGGAGTGGGACTCGACAAGATGGCCGTTCAGTCGTGGTACAACATCTACCAGTTCTTCATGATGCTCATCATGCTCCTTGTCCTGTGGTACCCCCATCGCCATAAGACAACTCCCTTCCATTGGGATTGGTGCATCATCCTCATCTCGGTCTTCCTCTCAGCTGCCGACTTCGTCTATTTCTATGCCCTCAGTCAGGACGAAGCCATGATCAGTATCGTCAGCATGATCCGTCGTGGTAGCGTCGTCGTCTCCTTCCTCTGTGGCGCCATGTTCTTTCATGAGAGGAATCTCCGAGCTAAACTCCTCGACCTCGCCCTTGTCCTCCTCTCCATGTTCTTCCTCTTCATCGGCTCGAAGTGATATAGACCAAACTCCAACTTTATAAGTTAGCGGTAGGTTAGCGGTAAGTCGGAGGTAAGTCGGAGGTAAGTCGGAGGTAAGTCGGAGGTAAGTCGGAGGTACTCGCTATGTCTTTTCCGAAAAAAAAACAAGATTTTTAGTTGTTTTCATGCAAGATTTTCATACTTACTGGATTTTATTGTCGTAGAATTTATTAATTTTGCGAACGGAACGAACAAATAAATGATGCGTATGAAAAAACTATTGTTAGCAACATTAGCAGTATGCCTCTTGCTTTGTGCATGTAGCAAGGATGATGATGAACTTGTGTTTCAGATATTAGACGACACACGCCCTGTGCCTTCGAAATGCGACAAAGTGTCGGCTACGGAGTTTAGAAATCTCTTTATCGGTTATGGATGGAAGGAAGCTGAGACTCATGAAATCAATATAGATGGTACCATCGATAAGAAAGATTACTGGGAGGATATGTGCGGTGGAGGCCCCTCCACATATGAATTCACTGACACGCGAATTATTGACTATTTTTTTGCAGATGCTATTCCTGCCCGCGTGTCTGTCCCTTATACTTATACTTATGACGAAGCAACAAACTCTGTCTATTATGCGAACGGCTACTTCTGGTTCAGCATCGTCCGTGCAAGTCTCTCGGAAGTGACAATTATAAAGAGAGCGGGGGTAAAAGCTGACAGAGACAGTAATAAGTTGAGGCCGGTTTATCACTATGTGACATTAAAGCAAATGACTGCTGCTGAATTGGAACAGGTAAGGAACAGTTATACGCCATACGATTTAGTTGAAAGACATTATTAACTTCAAACCATATACGCAGGGAATTAGATACATGTGATCATTTCAGGGACTATAGAGCAGCGCTTGGTAAAGCGCTTGCAGGACGGCGAAAAGTCAGCCGCCCGCGATTTCTATACCCTTTATGCAGATTATCTGGCAGGAATCTGTTCACGATATATTGACGATGAAGATGACCTCAAAGATGTCTTCCAAGACGCACTAATCCATATCTTTACTCACATCGGTGATTTCCAATATCGAGGAGCAGGCTCCCTGCAGGCGTGGGTGTCGAAGGTGATGGTCAACCAGTCGCTGAAGTACCTACGGACGAAACAACAACATGAGTTCGTACTATTGGACGAGGACATATCGGAAGAGGTTGAAGATGAAGAGCCTCCTATCAGCGATATACCACCCGATGTTATCCGGCAAATGCTGAATCGCCTTCCTGTTGGCTACCGCACAGTGCTGAACCTCTATGTCTTCGAAGGCAAGAGCCATCGGGAGATTGCCCAAATGCTCGGAATCAAGGAAAACAGCTCAGCATCGCAGTTGCATCGGGCGAAACACCAACTCGCCAAGATGATCAAAGAATATTCAGTTGAATGTAAAATATAAAATGTAAAAATGGAAGAAAATAGTAAATAGTAAATGGTTAAATGGTAAATAAGAAGGTGAACGAACAATGGAGACAACAGCTTAAAGAAAAGATGGCAGACTATCGACGGCCTGCTCCGGAAGTGTCGTGGGAAAAAATCGACCAGATACTCGATGCCCGTAAAGCCCGTAAACCTTGGCTGTGGCATATAGCAGCAGCCGTGGCCGTTGTGCTGATGATAACAGGTGTCGGTTATTGGATAAGTCAACAGACGGAAACAGAACAGCCACCTTTGTCAGCTAAAACGGATAGCGCCGATAAGCCCATAAAAGCAGAAGAGACCGTAGAGGCTATAGAGACTGAAGAGGCTGTAGCATCTTTAAGTCCCACAAGTCCCATTGCCCCCACAGGTGCCATCAAACCAATCCCTCCAAGGCACACTCTATCAAGCAGTAAAGCACAATTGCAGGAAACGATTGCTGCTACCCAAACAGGAGATGTAGAAAAAACTGATACGATAGTCCTTGCAGAAACAGCAGAAACCACCTCTGATACTTCCCGTACATCTCCAACAAAGGGAGAAGATGTCATCCCTTTCATCCAAAGGGGACGGGGGCGGGCACTAAGACTCCCTGATAACCGTTTGACAGCCAAGGTGTATTTTACAAATAATCTGTCCAGCATTCGTCAAGCCGCCCCTGATTTGAATGGTAGTAATTATTATTACGTTGTGTCCGACTCTGACTCCATTGCTACCAGTCACACACGGAGAGGACCTCAGAGTAATCAAGACATCCGCTACCATCAGCCTGTTCGAATCGGTATTTCGCTTCGTTACCAGCTCAACGAAACTTGGAGCATTGAAAGCGGTTTGCTGTATACACTTCTCGTAGCTGACGTCAACAATAAAGAGCAGCGCCACAGCTATATCGGTGTTCCTATTAATTTCGGTTACCAACTATGGGCAAGTCGTCGCTTTGGGTTATACCTATCGGCTGGGGGCATGATAGAAAAGATGCTCGATGCAAATCCCTGGCAATTGTCTCTGAATGTTGCCATAGGGGCAGAGTACAAACTATCAGACCGCTTCGGCCTGTATGCAGAACCAGGTGGAGGCTATTATTTCTCGAACAATAGCAGCATCCCCACCATCTATCAAGAGCATCCATTCAACTTCAACCTCAACATAGGTTTACGTTTCAATCTAAAATAATCGTATTGGTATGAAAAAA
>CAMYYX010000042.1 GCA_947303695.1 uncultured Prevotellaceae bacterium
TATGGAAGGGCATTGCCCAAGATGCTATCGTCATGAATACCGACGACCTGCTTTGTGTGGGTGCTGTTGATAACATCCTTGTTTCAAGTACCATCGGCCGCAACAAGATGCTCGTTCCTGGCGAGGTCATCTCGGCCATCATCAATGGTACCGACGAGCTATTGGCAGAGCTCCGCGAGATGGGTATCGGCATCTGGCCCACAGGTGGTGAGACGGCTGACGTGGGCGACCTCGTACGCACCATCATCGTCGACTCGACTGTCACCTGCCGCATGCGTCGTGCTGACGTCATCGACAACGCCAATATCCGTCCGGGAGACATCATCGTTGGTCTTTCCTCTACAGGACAGGCTACCTACGAGAAGCGCTACAACGGTGGTATGGGCTCCAACGGTCTAACCTCAGCCCGTCACGATGTATTCTCGAAATACTTGGCCGAGAAATACCCTGAGAGTTTCGACCACGCCGTGCCCAACGACCTCGTCTATAGCGGCAAGTATAAACTGACGGATGCAGTCGATGGTTCTCCCGTCGACGCCGGCCAGCTCGTCCTCTCTCCCACCCGCACCTATGCACCTGTCATCAAACGCCTGCTCGACGAGTTGCGCCCCGAAATTCACGGTATGGTACATTGTACAGGTGGTGCACAGACCAAGGTGCTGCACTTCGTCAACGACAACTGTCGCGTCATCAAGGACAACATGTTCCCTGTACCTCCATTGTTTAATACCATCCACGAATGCTCAGGAACCGACTGGCGCGAGATGTATCAGGTATTCAACATGGGACACCGCATGGAGATCTACGTCCGTCCTGAGGTAGCAGATAAGGTCATTGCCATCTCTCGTTCGTTCAACATCGACGCACAAGTCGTAGGACACATCGAGGAAGGCAAAAAGAGCCTCACCATCAAGAGCGAATTTGGAGAATTCAATTATTAATCAGAAAAACAACGATGAAACACAGACAAATGATCGTGAAAGCCATCGTGGTAGCAGCTATCATCGGATTGGCATCATGCGATTGGATCAAGACAAAATCCGACACAGAGCGAGACTCTACGGCCTTCAGCGAAGTCACATTCGACCAAGAGGCTGCTGAACTGGCTGAGGCAGCTAAGGCAGTTGAGGCTGCAGAACAAGCAGAAGCTGCGCCAGCACAGGAAGAAGGGTTAGGCGCAGAGGAGTGGGACATCAGTGTCCGCACATTCGACTTAGACAGCCAGGAACCCGGACCAGGCTACGAAGCCATCATACGTCGTGACGGTAAAGCGCTGCAAGTGGCCGAAGGTCGCACCGAAGGCTATCCTGAAGACATGTTGCAGCCGTTCGGCAATGTATGGCAGGCCGATGTCAACTTCGACGGACACACCGACGTGATGATCTGTCTTGGCTTGGAGCCGGTAAGCGACCAAGTGTTCATCCGCTACGACGCATGGATTTACAATCCCGCCAACGACAACTTCACCCTTGCACCTTCGTTCCGTGGCATCATCAATCCCGAGATTGACAAGAAGGAGCATCGCATGCTTGGCCACTATATCGCTCGCGACGGTAAGACAAAGGTCTACAACGCCTATTACTGGCAGTCCGACGGCGACATCAAGCCCATTGGTCAATCGTGGAACGAATAGCAGCAAAGTACGACATTTTATTCAATATTATTTTTCTATATTAATCAACTAAATTAAAGCATTATGAAGAAAGTATTCTATTCTTTCGCCATCGCAGCAGTAGCAACCCTGATGGCATCATGTGGCAACGTAACCAACAACGGAGAAAATGCTGACTCAGTAAACGTAGCCGACGAAGTAGCAACCGAAGAAGTTGAAGTCGCTGACGAGCCAGAAGCAACAAAGTCAGAAGACCGCAATTTCTACACAGTTGATGTACCTGCAGGATGGGAAGCAAAGCAGTATGTATCAGAGATGATCGTCAAAAACGGCGACATGGAGCTGAACTTCAAGGAAGGTGCACAGAGCGACGTAGCTAAGTGGATTGAGAACATCGCACCAGCAGCAGAAGCTGAACTCGATGCCATCAACATCGACGGCCGTACATGGCAAGTATACCAGAACGTACAGGGCTTCAAGACCCTCTACCTCGCACAGGTTGGCGAAGGCGTTGTACGCATTGGTTCAAACGTTGAAGATGCACAGAACGCAGATGTCATTGGTGTCATCACAGGCGTAAAGGCAAAGTAAGTAACAAAAACAAAACATAATGATTGCGTACAACGTTCGCGTTGTACGCATTTTTTGTTCCTGCCACTCTATTTTTGTATGAAAGGGATTGTGACCATGTACAAAAATTGGAGGGGGAAGGCCGTTGGATTTACATTGGTCTAACATAAATTACAGTAATAAACCTCAGAAACGAAAGTGTATTTCGTCGAAATACAAAGTGTATCTATAATAAATACACGGTGTTTCACGGTTAGATACACAATGCATTGAGCATTCGCTTCGCACAAAAGACTTTGCATTTTTGAACATTGTACTCCCCTACTATCTTCCAAATTTCTTTTTAAAATAAATAATAAGGTGTAAAAATGTAATAATTATCAATGGTTAATAGTCAATGTTCGATATTTTTTTGTATCTTTGCAACAAACAAATCAGAACTATGGCAGAAAATAACATATTAGACAAACTGGAGGGATTGGTGAGCCGATTCGAGGAAATATCGACCCTTATCACCGACCCGAACGTCATCAGCGACCAGAAACGATACGTGAAGCTGACGAAGGAATACAAGGACCTGAGCGACATCATGAAGGCAAGGAAGGAATACATGACCTGCATTCAGAATGCCAACGAGGCCCGAGAGATGATCAGCGCTGAGGACGATCCTGAGATGAAAGAGATGGCACGTGAGGAACTGGCTGCCGCTGAACAACGTATCCCAGAACTGGAGGAGGAAATCAAACTGCTGCTCGTACCGGCAGACCCTGAGGACGGGAAGAACGTGGTGATGGAAATCCGTGGCGGCACAGGTGGCGACGAAGCTGCCCTGTTTGCAGGCGACCTGTTCCGCATGTACTCGAAATACTGCGAGATGAAAGGATGGAAAGTGACCATCAGCAGCTTCTCGGAAGGTGCTTCGGGCGGCTACAAGGAAATCATCTTCAACGTGACAGGCGAAGGGGTGTATGGCATCCTGAAATACGAATCGGGTGTACACCGCGTACAGCGTGTACCAGCTACAGAAACTCAGGGACGTGTTCACACGAGTGCAGCTACGGTAGCCGTACTGCCTGAAGCGGAACCGTTCGACGTTGAAATCAACGAAGGTGCCATCAAGTGGGACACCTTCCGCAGTTCAGGTGCTGGTGGACAGAACGTGAACAAGGTGGAGTCGGGTGTCCGTGCCCGCTACATGTGGAAGAACCCGAATACGGGTGTCGAGGAGGAAATCCTTGTGGAATGTACTGAGACGCGCGACCAGCCGAAGAACAAAGAGCGTGCTCTCGCCCGCCTGCGTACCTTCATCTACGACCGCGAACATCAGAAGTACATCGACGACATCGCTTCTCGACGTAAGACGATGGTCTCGACAGGTGACCGTAGTGCAAAAATCCGCACCTACAACTATCCACAGGGACGAATCACCGACCACCGCATCAACTACACCATCTATAACCTCGCTGCCTTCATGGACGGCGACATCCAGGACTGTATCGACCACCTCATCGTGGCTGAGAACGCAGAGCGACTGAAAGATGCAGAATTGTAATATGAACGAAATTATATCAACACTCAACGACTTCATGTGGGGATGGCCGATGATCATCCTACTGCTCGGCACCCACATCTTCCTCACCTTCCGACTGAAGGTGCCGCAGCGGAAGCTGTGGACAGCCATCAAGTTGTCGGTAGGTAAGGACAAGGATTCAAGCGGCGACGTCAGCCAGTTCGGTGCGCTTGCTACCTCGTTGGCAGCCACCATCGGAACAGGTAACATCATCGGTGTGGCTACCGCCATCTCGTTGGGAGGTCCGGGAGCCGTACTATGGTGCTGGCTTACGGGTGTGTTCGGTATCGCTACGAAATATGCGGAAGGACTGCTTGCCATCAAATACCGCACGAAGAATGCTGAGGGCAAGATGATGGGCGGCCCGATGTATGCCCTCGAACGTGGATTGGGCATGAAGTGGCTGGCTGTGGTATTCTGCATCTTTACCGCCATCGCAGCCTTCGGTATCGGCAATACGGTACAGGCAAATGCCATCTCGGAGAACCTGAGTCTGGTATGCACAGACTTCTTTGACCCCATGACCACAAAGCTGGTGACGGGCTTCATCGTGGCAGCCATCGTGGGATTCGTCATCATCGGTGGCGTGAAAAGTATTGCCAATTGGTGTACACGTCTCGTTCCGCTGATGGCCCTACTCTACGTGCTGGGATGCCTCTACATCCTCTGCGTGAACCATCACTACATCATTCAGGCCCTGCAACTCATCGTCAGCGAAGCCTTCTCGCTGAAAGCGTTCGGAGGCGGTACGGCAGGTACGGTCATCATGATGGCAGCACGTTACGGTATCGCTCGCGGTCTGTTCTCGAACGAATCGGGAATGGGTTCGGCTCCCATCGTTGCTGCAGCAGCACAGACGAAGAATCCTGTTCGTCAGGCACTCGTATCATCGACCGGAACATTCTGGGACACAGTGGTCATCTGCGCCATCACAGGTATGGTGGTTGTGACCAGCATCCTTGCCTACCCTGAAATCAGCCAGGAGGACGGCGGCATGCTGACGAAGAAAGCGTTCGGCATGATTCCTTATGTCGGCACACCTATCCTCACGTTCGGCATCATCACCTTCTCCTTCTCCACCATCCTCGGCTGGAGCTACTACGGAGAACGGGCTGTGGAATACTTGGGTGGTCGTCGAGCTGTGTTCTGCTATCGTGTGCTGTGGATTCTGCTCGTGCTCGCCGGCTCGATATTGAGCCTCGACCTCGTATGGAACATCTCAGACCTGATGAATGCCTTCATGGCCATTCCGAACCTCATCGCCCTACTCCTCCTGTCGGATGTCATCGCCCGCGAAACCGACTATTACCTGTGGAAAGGGAACTTGGATGAGGAAGGGAAAGAATAAAAATTACCTTTAACAATAAACTGATATGGATTTATTAATGATTCTTCAACTGATCATCGTATTGCTGGCGCTCTACGTTGGATCGCGTTATGGAAGTTTAGCGCTCGGTGCTATCTCTGGCATTGGACTTGCTATTCTGGTATTAGGTTTCGGTATGAAGCCAGGATCACCTCCAACTGACGTCATTTACATCATCATCGCAGCTGTGACCTGTGCTGGTATTATGCAGGCATCAGGCGGTATGGACTGGCTGATACAGTTAGCCGAGAAGCTTCTACGTAAGAACCCCGGGGCCATCACATTCCTGGCACCGCTCTGTACCTTCTTCCTGACGGTGTTTGTGGGAACGGGACACGTAGTATATACCCTCATGCCTATCATCTGCGACATCGCGCTGAAGAAAGGAATCCGTCCAGAGCGTCCTTGCGCTGTGGCATCCATCGCCTCTCAGGTAGGTATCACCTGTTCGCCGATTGCTGCTGCTGTCATAGCATTTGTAAGCATATCAAACGCCAACGGTTTCAGTATCTCCATCCCCGATGTGCTGATGATTTCCATTCCTTCCTGTCTTTGCGGACTGACCGCTGCTGCCTTTGCCAGCTATCGTCGTGGACTTGACCTCGACAAAGACCCTAAGTTCCAGGAGAGACTGAAAGACCCCGAGCAATACGAATACATCTATGGTTCGAGTGCCACAACCTTGGACAAGAAGATTCCGCAGTCGGCCAAGAATGCTGTGTTCATCTTTATCGGCGCATTGGTTGTTATCACTATCTTCGCTGTTTTCCAGAACGCATTGCCTTCATACGAGACCTTGCGTGCCGTTAAAGGAACAAACGACTTATATATTGACGAGAACCTAACGATGACAGCCAACCAGTTGGTACAGGCAAAGGTACATGTAACAGGTATTACAGAATGGTTTGATAAGCCATTGCAAATGAATGTCGTGATCCAGATGATTATGATTTCAGCTGCCGCCCTGATGATTATCTTTGCGAAAGCAAGTCCAAAGAAAGCTGTGGCAGGTTCCGTGTGGCAGTCGGGAATGGTTGCCGTAGTAGCCATCTACGGTATCGCATGGTTGGCTGATACGTATTTCAGTAACTACATGACGCAGATGCAGTCAAGCTTGGAAGGAATCGTGAGCCAGTATCCGTGGTCCATCGCCATCGTATTCTTCGTTGTGTCGGTATTAATCAACAGTCAGGGAGCGGTGGTTGTAGCCATGTTGCCTTTAGCTTATTCACTCGGTATCGAAGGTCCCGTATTGCTGGGCGTACTTCCGTCAGTATATGGTTATTTCTTCATTCCGAACTATCCTTCAGATATCGCAACCGTGAACTTCGACCGTTCGGGTACAACGGTGATTGGTAAATACCTGCTCAATCACTCGTTCATGATGCCTGGTATGGTGAGCGTGATCGTAAGTACCATCGTGGCTACCATCCTGACACGAATCATTTACTAGCGTACCCGCTGCGACGGTATTCCATCCAGAACAGCAATCCAGCGGTAGATAAGCCGAACGGGAATCCCCACCAGACTCCGGAACTACCCCACCCAAATACGAATGCGAATATATAACTGAGGGGGATGCTTACGACGATGTAAGCAATGAACGCATGAACCATCATGCGCTTCACGGCCTCCAACCCCCTCAGCACATTCGCAAAGAGGATTTGTGTGCAATCGCCAAACTGATAGACAACAAAGCAAGGGAGCATCGTCAGCAATACCTTCACCACTTCGTCGCTGGTGGTGAACAACGATGCAAGCGGTCTGAAAGCAAGAACAATCAGCGTCGTCATACAACCTGCACAACACAATCCGATGATGTAAGCGGTCTTCACGGTTCGCTGCACCATCACCCGGTCGTTCTGACCACGATACTGACTAACCAGAATCGAAGCGGCTCCCCCTACCCCATACAGAATCTGGAAACAAAGGGTTGAGATGGTACCCATCACCTGATGGGCGGCTAACGGAATGGCACCCAACCATCCCATAAACAACGCGGTAATATTGAATGCTGACGCTTCGAGACACAACTGAATGGCAATCGGAAAACCGATACTCAACAGATGCACGACTCCACGACGTGTGATATTGATGGAGACGGTATCTGTTTCCGGACGAACATATTGCTTATAGGAACGGCTCAACAAGACTACCGACATCGATAACGGCAGAAATGCACGGGCGATGAAGGTAGCAACTCCGGCACCAAACAATCCCATTTCGGGCAATCCGCACTTACCATATATCAGCAGATAGTTCAGCAACACATTCAGCACATTCGACGCCAGAAGAATCCACATCGGTGTGCGTGTGCGACCCAACGCATCTGAAAACTGCTTCATGGAATTGAAAGCCGCAAGAAACGGAAGGGATGCTACATGAATCAAGAAATAAGGACGTATCAGCGGTAGCAATTCCTCTGGCTGCCCCAGACGGTCGAGATTGACATAAAGCAGCAGTAACAACAACCCTATCACAAATCCAAGGGTGATGTTCACCAACAGGCTTTCGCGCAAAGAGCGAGCCGTTCCCACATAGTTGCGGAGCCCAAATAAAGCCCCTACGACGGGAATGGTGCTGTAAGAAATGCCCAACATGAAGAAGATAACCATGTTGAACATGTTGTTCACGAAACCAGCTGCCGACAACTCCATCGTTCCGTACTGGCCCACCATCATGGTGTCGGCAAAAGACTGGATCACAATGCCCAGCTGCCCCACGATCATTGGGAAGCCCAACGAAACGATGCTCCACGTCAAGGATTTGGAGGAGGTCATCAATTAATTCTTATAATACTTACGGAACTGAATGTACTCGTCACAACGTGACACGTAAGTGCTGACACCCTTGCTGTTGGTCTGCTCGAAATCAATGAGCGCAGCGAAAGCTTTGTACTGGAGGGTTTGAGGCTGCGGATTGGCATCGAACTTCGAAGTGGTGCGGTTCCACTTTTCTTCAAACCAGCGGTCGGGATTGAGATAAGCGTAGCTGAGGGCGAAGAGCGCACGCTCTTTGAGTTGTACATCGGTGGTCTGACTGGCACGACGCAGCAGGCCGACAGCTTTCGCGTTGAAGTCTGTTTCGTTAGCTCGCACTTCATCATATTCACTCTTTCCGTTGCGCATCAGGAACCAGCAGTCGCCTGTGAAGCTACATTGTGCATAACGAACAGCAAGGTCGTAGCATGCCTGCTGATAGGCCTTACCCTTCAACTTCCTGAGTTCTGCTTCACGGTCACGCATATCAGTAGCAAAGGCAATCTTCGGATTGACGGTCATGTGCTGCTCTTCATACCCGTATTCAGCATCCAACGGCAACCATTGACGCTTGATCCACGGCTCCACATCGGGCTTACGACGTGCGGCATAGATCGCATATCCACGACTGTTATAATAGCTCATAGGTACTTTCTTCAACCAAGGAATCGCTTCGTCCCATTGACAGAGACGGAGATATTTTGTACCGATGAGGTCGTCCAGATTGATGGAATCGAAAGTGATGCGTGGCTTGAGGTAGCGGTCGAGCGCATTGGCTGAAGGATTATTGAAATAATCGATAAAGCTGAGGAGCGAATGCACTTCGAGGGTGTCAAGGGCACCTTCGTATTCGTAAGCATGCGTAGCTGCGAGAAGTCCCATCGAGGTTTCGATGCGTCCTGCCTTAGCGTACTTATCGGCCAAATGCTGATGGACGATGCGGTCTAACGCATTCTCGTAGAAGGCCTCATGGGTCTGTTCACTCATCTGCTGCATCCAAGCCAACTCTGTACCGAGATAGTTGTCGAACTGAGGATTGACCTGATTCTGAGCCGAACGGATATAGAGTCGGATGACGCGTGCGCAGTTCTTCATCCAGTCGGTACCGTCGAGTGTCACTGCCTCGTCGATATGCGCAACAGCCTGTACGCGATTGCCCAAGAGGTATTCGATCCATGCTCTGGCGGTCATCCACAGAGCTGGCGTCTTGGTTTTTCCTTCCTTCACCACCTGACCGGCAAACTGTACCATCTGCTCTGCTTCACGAGTGGAGATGTCGCGCACAAACAGCTTTCCGTAGCCATCCTCATCGACAGCCTCCTGTGTGTTGTTCACGAAGTCCTGTACAAGGAAAGGCAACACTGCCGAATTGGGGTCACGCAGATATTCCTGACGAATGGCTGTATAGGAGCGTTTCAGATAGAACTGCGTCATGAGACTCTCCCAATCGCCCTGCTCTGCGAAAATCTGAGCAGCACGAGCGGTCTGACCCGTCTTATAGAGTGCTCCGGCATAGATGTTCTTCATCATCTCCTTATAAACCGATTCGATGTATTTTGATGCCGTCTGCTCCCAGAAGGTGATGTTGGCCGTATGCTTTCCCAACAGCATGTTACAACGCATAACGAGCAATCCGTGCTGGCTGCGCAGACGTGAGGTAAGCTTACTTTGAGCATACTGGAGGACGGAATTGAGCACTTTGTTACGCTGTGCCACATCTGCTTTCGACGGATAGTCCCATGATTCAGCGACCACTTCATCAGAGCACTGAAGATAACGCTCCAGATTGTTGACATAACTCAGCATGAGGTCGTCACCTTTTTTACGGGCAAAGTCCTTAATCTCATTCGCTCTGAAATAATAATAATCTTCGTCAGAACCAAGATACACTTTCCAGTTGTCACGAGAGATACGGTCGACACGTGAGCGGAATCCCTCAGCATCGTACACATGGAACAGATAATAGTTGTGGGTCTCCATCCAAGCACATGCAAAGACAGATTGGTAGCATGCAAGCATGCAACTAATGGCGATAAATCGCATCAAATGTTTTGTTTCCATATCGTTGTATATTATTAGCATCTAAATGGTATAGCAAGATGGTGTGACGCAAATCGTTGCGCTCGGCTTCCACAGCACTCTTCACACGCAGAATCTCATCGGCCTCGACTTTGTGGGTGATATGTACTCCGCTGATGGTACGAAGCCACTCATACACCGGATAGGCAGCAGCGAGCGGAAGCGGATAGTCGTCGAGATAGCGCAGATAAGGCTGCACATCGCGCAGGTCGAGTATAGGATTGCGCTCTTCGAACTTCTGCGGGTCGCCTGTGTTGTAAATCATCAGCACCCCGTAATCAACTGGAGGTGCAGGCATCGAGAGCTGATGCAGACGAATGGTGGTAGAGAGTCGCAACTGATGAAGAGCCACCTCACGACGCACCTCTTCAAGGAATTCATAGTAAATCCGACGACTGCGCAGCGTATAATCGCAGTCTATCTGGATTTCCTGCACCCCAAACACATCGTGGGTTTTGTTCATCTGCAGAATACGCTTCACCAGCTTCTCGGCCATCCCTTCGTGGGGCTGATGCATACACGCTTCGGTGATATAAACCGTAGGAATGATTTCCAAGTTCATCGGCACTGAATCGACAAACGAAATCGTTGCATTTGGATGCGGTTCCTCTGTATCAGGCCCGTCAATCACCACATCGAAATAGCGGCAATACACCTTATTTATATGATAGCTGTCAAGGAATCCCTGCTCCAGTGAGTCGAGTCGCCACTCCGTACGCCAATAGTACACAGCGTTCTCGTCCTGCATCTCTGGACAACAATTACATCCCGCCATCAGGAGTATCAATAACAATCCAAGAAGATTCTTTCCCATAATTGCCTAATTCACATGCAAATTTAGCGCTTTTCTGCGGAACAGACAAATATCACGACCAGAAACAGATATAAAAAGCGGATGGACGCTTATTTCTGCAACAAACGTCCACCCTAAAACAACAATTTATAAGTGAGAAAATGTTTTTACTAAAATGCGGAATCGTCCTGAGGTGGTGGAGCTCCGAAAGGATCGTCTTCCGGCATCACCACTTGATTCATCCTCGACTGAATCAAGCCACCGTTTTCTGGTTCACCTAGTAAGGACACTCCGTCCTCAAGGTTAGAGAAGCGGGCAAAATCGCCTACGAAACGTAGTTTCACATCATCTGTCTTACCGTTACGGTGCTTGGCAATGATGATTTCGGCGATACCTTTCAACGAACGGTTGTGCGTGTCCTTGGTGATTCCATAATACTCAGGACGGTGAATCATACACACCATATCGGCATCCTGTTCGATGGCACCCGACTCACGCAAGTCGGCCAACTGCGGACGGTGGGTATCTTTCTGCTCCTCTGTTGCAGCTCCTGCGATTCGGTTTTCCACACCACGGTTCAACTGCGACAACGCAATAATCGGGATGTTCAGCTCTTTCGCCAAGGCTTTCAACGATCGTGATATCGTTGAGACCTCTTCCTGACGGCTGTTGTAACTCATACCCGATGCGTTCATCAGTTGAAGGTAGTCGATCATGATGAGTCGCACATTATGCTCTTTCACCAATCGACGAGCCTTCGTTCTCAATTCAAATACAGACAACGAAGGTGTGTCGTCGATAAAGAGCGGAGCACCATACATGGTTTTCATACCCTGTGCCATCTGTTGCCACTCATAAGGTGCCAGACGTCCGCTTCGAATCTTCTCACTGGAAATCTCACATACATTCACTATCAAACGATTTACCAACTGCACATTCGCCATTTCAAGGGAGAACATCGCAACAGGAATCCGCTGATCAATCGCGATGTTTTTAGCCATCGATAGCACGAAGGCGGTCTTTCCCATAGCAGGACGTGCAGCAATGATGATAAGGTCAGAATTCTGCCAACCATTGGTAATGTCGTCCAAACGATAGAAACCGGAACTGATGCCCGAGATTCCGTCTGTGTTGGCCGCAGCTTTCTCGACCATCTGATAGGCTTCAGTCAGTACGGAGTCAATCTGCACGAAGTCTTTCTTGATATTCGACTTCGACAACTCGAACAGCTTTCCCTCAGCTGTCTGCATCAACTCATCGATGTCCTGACCCTCCGTAAACGCATCTTCCTGAATGCGGCTGGCATAGGTGATGAGTTCGCGGGCCAATGCTTTCTGAGCGATGATCTTCGCATGATACTCAATATGAGCCGACGAAACGACTTTGTTACTGAGTTCTGCGATATAGTACGGTCCTCCTGCTTCGTCCAGGGTACCGTTCACACGCATCTGTTCTGTTACCGTCAAGATGTCAATCGGCTTGTTTTCTGCCGACAGACTCTGAATGGCTTCAAATATCAGACGGTGTTTAGTCTCATAGAACGAGCCTGGTTTCAAGATGTCTGCAATCTGTCCGAAAGCTTCTTGCTCAATCAGACAGGCACCAATCACGACTTCTTCGAAATCGACCGCTTGTGGTTGCTGACGACCTAAGTCGGTCACAATCACCACTTCCTCACTCTTCTTTTTCTTCGCAGGGCGTTTATTTGTTGTTGTTGGCATAATCTGACTTTCTGTTTCTGTTGCAAAGGTACGAAAATAATTAAACACAGACCATTGACCATCGACCATTTTTGTAAACAGCCCTGTCGAAAACCCTGTCGAAAATGTTCATAACTTTCTTCTCCTCCCCCTTCAGACTAGTGCCAAACTACACAATTCGAACAAACAAGAAAAAACACCCATGAAATTAGCAAAAAGGGGAGAATCAAACGAAAACGAAAACGAAAACGAAAAAAAATAATAAATAGTAAATTGTCAAATAGACAAAAATGCGTTTAAGCCGAACATAAATCAAGTTTATTTGCATTTATTGAGGCGTAGCATTTTGCGCGAAGCGAATTATTTTGTATCTTTGCACGCTTTTCCGTTGAAAGCAACGAGAGACAGCACAAACTATTACTTGGGGTTGACATGGATTTGACAGCAAGCCGAGGTGGTAGGTAAGCATGCAGAGCG
>CAMYYX010000043.1 GCA_947303695.1 uncultured Prevotellaceae bacterium
TGTCAGCGAGTAAACCTCATCCTCGACGAACGTTCGACGGTGATGCAGGCATTCGCTCAACTGCCGCTGTGTGAGCAGGTATATCCATCGAATGCGAACTTCTTCCTTGCGAAAGTCACCGATGCGAACAGCATCTACAATTATCTGGTTGAGAAAGGTATCATTGTCCGTAATCGCAATTTCGTCCACCTTTGTGGCAATTGCTTGCGTGTGACAATCGGTACGAAAGAAGAAAATACACAACTGCTGAGTGCGCTCAGAGTATATAAACCATAATCATAAACCTATGAAGAGAGCGTTGTTTATCGATCGTGACGGAACGATTGTCCAGGAACCTGACGACGAGCAGGTTGATACCGTCGATAAGTTCCGATTTCTGCCGCAGGTCATCAGCAGTCTCAGTTTCCTCAGAAACAAAACCGACTATGAGTTTGTGATGGTGACCAATCAGGATGGACTGGGTACACCAGCCAATCCGCAGGATGTGTTCGACCAATTCCAGAACCTGATGCTGCATACACTACAGACAGAGGGTGTGGAGTTTGATGATATCCTGATCGATGCATCCTATCCAGAGGATAACCGGCCTACCCGTAAGCCAGGTATTGGCATGATGGGGAAGTACCTTACAGGTGAGTACGATTTGGCGAACAGCTATGTGATAGGGGATAGGGCGACTGATGCTCAGTTGGCTAAGAACTTAGGTTGCAAGGCTGTCATCCTGAAGAGTCGCTTCACGGAAGATTTGGAAGGTGTAACGCTGGTGGATTCATGGCAGCAAGCTACAGAAATCGTCTATGCAGGCGAACGTGTGGCAGAGATGCATCGTCAGACCAAGGAGACGGATATTTATGTAAAGCTGAACCTCGACGGCAGCGGAAAGGGAACGATAGATACTGGTCTTGGATTCTTCGACCACATGCTGGAGCAGATATCCAAACATGGAGGTATAGACCTCGAAGTGAAGGTGAAGGGCGATCTGAATGTAGATGAGCACCACACCATTGAGGATACGGGTATCGTGCTGGGTGAGTGCTTGTTGAAAGCATTGGGCGACAAACGAGGTATCGAACGTTACGGATATACCCTCCCAATGGACGATTGTCTGTGTCAGGTAGCACTTGATTTCGGAGGTCGTGCATGGCTTGTATGGGATGCAGAGTTCAAGCGTGAGAAGGTGGGTGATATGCCTACCGAGATGTTCCTGCATTTCTTTAAATCGTTCAGCGATGCAGCGAAGATGAACCTTAACATCAAAGCCGAAGGAGAGAACGAACATCACAAGATTGAAGGTATCTTCAAAGCTGTGGCCCGTTCCATCAAAATGGCAATCCGACGTGACATTTTCAATTATGAACTTCCTTCAAGTAAGGGAATTTTGTAAATAAACACACTTTTCTCGCATATCATTTTCTCATATGAGAAAAAATGCTTAAATTTGCTTGATTTTTGTGGACCTCCTAAAGAGGTGATTGCGAAAGTCAGGCATTTTTTATGTTGTTAAAGCATTCAAAACATATAAATTAATTAATTTATCAACAAAATGAAGATTTCACGTATTGATCACCTTGGAATAGGTGTTGAGAGCATTGACGCTGTGCTCCCTTATTTTGAGAACGTATTAGGTCTCAAGTGTTATGCCGTAGAAGAAGTAGCTGACCAGAAAGTAAAGACCGCTTTCTTGAAGGTTGGTGAAGTAAAATTAGAGCTTCTTGAACCAACATCTCCTGAATCAGCTGTTGCAAAATGGCTTGAGAAGGGTGGCAAGGGTGTTCACCATGTTGCTTTCGCCGTAGAAGACGGTGTTGCTGAAGCACTCGTAGAATGCGAAGGTAAGGAAATTCGTCTCATCGACAAGGCTCCACGTCCAGGTGCAGAGAACATGATGATTGGTTTCTTGCACCCAAAGTCAACCGCAGGTATCCTGACCGAGCTTTGCGAACCAAAGAAGTAATAAATGGTTGAATCGTTTAAAAGTTTAATAGTTTAATCGTATATAAAATGAGTATTCAGTCACAGAAAATCAAAGAACTTGTTGAGAAACGTGAGAAAGCACGTTTGGGTGGTGGTGAGAAAGCCATTCAAAAGCAACATGATAAAGGCAAGTATACAGCTCGTGAGCGTATAGCATTGCTGCTGGATGAAGGAAGTTTCGAAGAGATGGACATGTTTGTCACTCACAGATGTCACAACTTCGGAATGGAGAAGAAACAATATGACGGTGATGGTGTCGTAACTGGTTGCGGTACAATTAACGGTCGTCTTGTTTATGTATTTGCACAGGACTTCACAGTGAATGCCGGCTCACTCTCAGAGACGATGTCGCTCAAGATCTGTAAGGTAATGGATATGGCTATGAAGATGGGTGCTCCTGTAATCGGTTTGAACGACTCAGGTGGTGCTCGTATTCAGGAAGGTATCAACGCCCTTGCTGGTTATTCGGAAATTTTCGAGCGTAACATCCTCGCAAGTGGTGTCATCCCACAGATTTCTGGTATCTTAGGCCCATGTGCAGGTGGTGCTGTTTATTCTCCAGCTTTGACTGACTTCACTTTGATGATGGAGAACACATCATACATGTTCCTCACAGGTCCTGCTGTTGTGAAGACCGTTCTTGGTGAGGTTGTCACTCAGGAAGAACTCGGTGGCGCTTCAGTTCACTCTACCAAGTCAGGTGTTACTCACTTCACCGCTAAGACTGAAGAGGAAGCTATGGCAATGATTAAGCAACTTCTCAGCTACATTCCACAGAACAACCTCGAAAAGACTCCACGTGTTGAATGTACAGACCCAATCGACCGTAAGGACGACTACCTCAATGAAATCATTCCTGATAACCCAAATATGCCTTACGATATGTATGAGGTGATTGGTGCTATCGTGGATAACGGTGAGTTCTTTGAGGTTCAGAAAGACTATGCACGCAACATCATCGTTGGTTTCGCACGTTTCAACGGTGAGTCTGTAGGTATCGTTGCTAACCAGCCAAAGGCTCTCGCAGGTGTGCTTGACTGCAACGCTTCACGTAAGGGTGCACGTTTCGTTCGTTTCTGCGATGCATTCAATATTCCAATCGTAACACTCGTCGACGTACCTGGATTCCTTCCTGGTACAGGTCAGGAGTACAACGCAGTCATCCTGCATGGTGCTAAGTTGCTCTATGCTTACGGAGAATGTACAGTACCAAAGGTAACTGTTACTTTGCGCAAGTCATATGGTGGTTCACACATTGTGATGAGCTGTAAGCAACTTCGTGGTGATATGAACTATGCATGGCCATCTGCAGAAATCGCAGTTATGGGTGCAGCTGGTGCTGCTGCCGTTCTCTATGCGAAGGAAGCAAAGGCATTGAAGGATGAAGGTAAGGTTGAAGAGTCTAAGGCATTCATTCAGGAGAAGGAAGACGAGTACACCAAGCTTTTTGCTAATCCATACAATGCTGCTAAGTACGGTTATATCGATGATGTCATCGAGCCACGTAACACTCGTTTCCGCATCATCCGTGCTTTGGCTCAGCTTGCTGACAAGAAACTGACTAATCCAGCTAAGAAACACGGAAACATTCCATTGTAATTCATCTAAATAGTTTGTAGAATGGTAAATGTTAGTATATTAGCAGACGTAGTTTGGGCTGATGCATGGGCAAGAACCGGTATGGGATTCGGAGTGGTTTTCTCCGTGCTCCTCATCTTGGTGTTCGTGCTTGTGGCATTCGGTCTCTTTTCACGCATCAAGGGCAAGAAACATACTCAGGCTCAGGCTCCTCAGCCAGCACCTCTGAAGGCTGCCCCTCAAGCTGTAGCTCCTGCTGCTACTGCATCTGATGCGGACAAAGCTGCCATTGCAACGGCGCTGTATTTATATTTCCAGAATGTTCATGATGAAGAAAGCAACGTGATTACAATTCAACACAACGCTAACTCTGCATGGCATCGTGAGTTGAATCCACGTTTAGCTCATTAAGTAATAATCGTATAAAAGAAAATAAATCGATGAAAGATTTCAAATTTAAGATAAACGGTACTGAATACACAGCATCTGTTGAAGAGAAAGATGACAATATGGTTCAGGTAACAGTGAACGGCAATGCATATAGTGTTGAAGTAGAACACGAAGCACCTGCCGCTCCTATGACACGTCCTGCTGCTGTTGCTGCTCCTGCAGCTTCAGCTCCTGTGACTGCCGCTAGTGCCAAGATTTCTGCTCCGCTGCCAGGAAACATCACGAAGATTCTCGTGTCTGTAGGACAGAGAGTACAGAAGGGTGACGTTGTGATGACAATGGAAGCCATGAAGATGGAGAACAATATTACTGCTGAAGCAGATGGAACCGTTAAGGCTATCGTGGCTCAGGTGGGTCAATCCGTTAATCAGGGCGATGTGCTCGTAGAGCTTGAAGGTGCTGCTGCTCCTGCAGCCTCACCTGCTGCTGCTCCTGCACCTGCACCAAAGGCTGCTCCTAAGGCTGAAGAACCAAAAGCAGCTCCTGCTCCTGCTGCTAAACCTGCTGCTGGCGCAAAAACTGTAAACGCTCCACTTCCTGGAACTATCACAACTGTGAAAGTGGCAAACGGTCAGGCAGTGAAGAAGGGTGATGTGCTCCTCGTGATGGAAGCTATGAAGATGGCAAACGACATCACTGCTGAGTGTGACGGAACAGTGAAGAATGTATTTGTTCAACAAGGTGCATCTGTAAATGTAGGTGATGCATTGGTAGAGATTGAATAGTTTCAAATGGAGTCTATTAAGGCTCCATGCGAAACAATTAACATCTAATTAAAATACACGACAATGAAACGAATATTGTGTTTTTTATCCATGTTGCTGCTCGTGACCGTAGGATGCTTTGCCGATAGTTTCGATTTCGGAGAGGCTTCTTCGAAATTCTTGGACAGCATGGGTCTTGTTCAGATCTTCCAGGGTGAAGGTTGGAAATACTTGGTGATGGTTGCACTTGCCTGTTTCCTTCTCTTCCTCGCTATCAAGAAGCAATACGAGCCACTTCTCCTTTTGCCGATTGCATTTGGTATGCTCCTCACGAACTTACCTGGAGCGAATATGTTCCACACAGAGATGTGGAATGATGAGTTCCTCAATCCTGCAAGCGAGTACTATCACAGTTATCGTCATGTGCTTGCCGAGGGTGGATTGCTTGACGTTCTCTATATCGGTGTGAAGGCGGGTATCTATCCTTGCCTCATCTTCATTGGTGTAGGTGCGATGACTGACTTCGGTCCGCTGATTGCCAATCCAAAGAGTTTCCTCCTGGGTGCAGCTGCTCAGTTGGGTATCTTCATCACCTTCATCACTGCTCATGCTCTTGGTTTCGATAGTCAGGAAGCTGCTTCTATCGGTATCATCGGTGGTGCAGACGGACCAACATCCATCTTCCTTACAACCAAACTGGCTCCACATCTCTTAGGCCCTATTGCCATCGCTGCTTATAGCTACATGGCTCTTGTTCCTGTGATTCAGCCACCTATCATGCGTCTGCTCACGACGAAGAAGGAGCGTATGATTGAGATGAAGCAACTCCGTACGGTGAGCAAGACTGAGAAGATTATCTTCCCAATTGCTATCACCATCGTTGTAGCCTTCATCCTGCCAGATGCTGCACCATTGATTGGTTGCTTGATGTTGGGTAACCTCATGAAGGAGTCTGGCGTAGTTGACCGTCTTGCAAAGACTGTTCAGAACGAATTGATGAATATCGTGGTTATCTTCCTCGGAACTACCGTTGGAGCAACTGCTACAGCTTCAACCTTCCTCGACATTCGTACCATCAGTATCCTTTGCATGGGTATTGTGGCATTCGGAGTTGCAACAGCTGGAGGTATTATCTTTGCTAAGATCATGAACCTCTTCCTTAAGGAGAAGATAAACCCATTGATTGGTTCTGCAGGTGTGTCAGCCGTTCCTATGGCAGCACGTGTTAGCCAGACCGAGGGTCAGAAGGCCAATCCTCACAACTTCCTTCTCATGCACGCTATGGGTCCGAACGTTGCAGGTGTGATTGGTTCTGCCGTTGCTGCAGGTATCCTCCTCAGCATGCTCGGTTAATCGGGTAAAGTATCCATATATAAAATAAGGTGTAGCTCTATGAGTTACACCTTATTCATTTTTGATTAATTATTTATTTAGTTACGTTCAAATACCGGTATGTGTTCCGAAGTAACGGCTACTGTTACATACTGACCGCCTTTGTATTGCTGACGAGTGTAGCGATGCGTCCATCCTTTTTTGTTCTTTGGTAGATAGACCTTCCATTCGTTCACGTTCTCTGCGGTAATAGGACACACAAGTAATTTCGGCCCGAACATATATTCAGTCTCCTGACGTAATGCTTCCTGATCGTCGCTGAAGTCGAACACAAGCGGACGCATCAGGGTATAGTCCTCAGTAGCCACACGGCGTGCACATTCTTTGATATACGGCAGCAATTCCTGACGTTCCTTGATGCAGTCAACGAATATCTTTTCTATATCGGCTGGATACTCCCAAGGTTCAGTACGACTCTGATAGCCGTGTACACGCATAATAGGTAGGAACACACTGGTCTCAATCCATCTCAGCATTCTTTGCTGATATGCTTTGTCCGTATATTGATTTCCTGGACGGAAGAACCCGCCAGCATCGTAAGTCCACCAAGGCATTCCTGTTGCCACATAGTTCAGTCCACCTGCAATCTGACGTCGCAGACAGTCCATATCGTTGCCTACATCACCACTCCACACAACAGCATTATAGCGTTGCATACCAGAGAAGGATGAGCGGGTCAGGATGGATGGTGTACGTCCCACATCGTCACGCAACAATCCGTTATACATGGTGTTGATGACCTTAAGGGGATAGACGTTACGATAGATGTCGCCTGGCATCTGACGGTCGCCAACACGTCGTCCGTGAATATCATCGTTCTCGGGTTCTGTAGCGTCAAACCACCAGATATCGATATCATAGGGCTTAAGCAATTTCTGACTGAACTGCTGCCAGTAATAGTCCGTTACGGCTGGTTTGAAGAAGTCTATCCAGTCCGTTCCTTCGATATAGGCTCCACGTTGCATCAGCTCTTTGCCAAGCGCTGAGTTCTTATCGACTTTCGACCAGACAGAGAGCATGAAACGTATATTCATCTGATGTAGTTCACGTATCATTCCTGCAGCATCAGGATACTTGCCTTCATCCCACTGCATAGCGTTCCAGCCATACTTGCCCCACCATTGCCAGTCCTGCACGATCACATCAATAGGGATGTTTTTCTCACGGAATTTGTGGGCATTCTCCATTAAGTCTTTCTGTGTATCATAGCGTTCACGGCAATGTACGTATCCTAACATATAGTCAGGCATCAATGGTGCCTTTCCTGTCAGTTGACGGTATGCTTTCACCACCTGATCGGCCTTTCCTGCAAACACGGTGTAGTCGATACCTGTTGCGACAGGCGACTGCAACACAGTCGTTCCGTTTTGCTTGCGCCACGATACAGTAGGGGAATCGCCTCTCACACCTTTAACAGTAATCTGATGATGTCCTTTGCTGAGGTGAATCATAGCCGAACCTGTAGGGGGAAGCCACATGTTATTGAGATCAATCACTGGTTTGTCGTCGATTGCCAGATAGAGTTTACGAGCCATCGTCTGACCGACATCAAGCAAGAAAGCATAGTCGCCATCCTCTTCAAGTGTGATGTCTGCCTTGAAAGTATCCGACACACGACGTTCACGTAGATTACCAGTCGTACTGGTCGTATTCACCTCAATCACATTACCTTGCTCATCTGTACCTTGTAACTTTACACTCCCTGTTGATGGGTTGAAGTTGGTCAGTCCGTAGTTATTCCACAGCAGACCGTAACCCTTGCTCGAAAGGATGAATGGTACGGCAATTTGCGTATTCACTTGGGTCAATCGGCGGGTCAGTCCACGAATGTTCAAATAACCATCTTGAAACTGTCCTGTACCATAAAGGAATTCGTCATTAGGTGATACAAACGACTGTGATACCTGCTTCCATGAGTTGCTTCCGTCAACCAACGAACTGGTTGTCAGTTCCCTGCCAGTATAGGCTACCTCTTCAAGAATCTTCTGTCCTTTTCCGTCGTAGAAAACGAGTTGGTCTGTCCATTTGTTGTAGATCACACGCATTCCTTTCAACTGCAGGGTGAAGAAGGCAGGATTGCTTCCATCGCACTTATGTTTCGGAGCCTTGACATTCTCCGTATAGATGAGTTCGTCCAGCTCAGGAGCGTTCTGTGGACATAGTTTGATACGAACCGCATTATCAGCAAGCGGTATGATCCGCAGGTTCCCGTTGGGTGTTGGAATTGTAGCTCCGTACTTATCGTCGTAATTGTTTGCAACAGCAATGCCCACAAAACCTATGAGCATTGATGTCAATAATATCGTTCTTCTCATGAATCTTGTCTTTTCATTAATATGTCCACTGATGGAAATAATCAAAGTCAGCATGTCCACCGACTTTCTTCGTCGAATAGTTGTAGAGAGCAGCTTTGTAGCCGATGAAGAAGTCAAGTGTAAAACGCATCTGCAATTGGTTATCTACATCAACCCAATGCTTTCCGTCAGTTGAGTAGCTCATGAATGCCTTGTCTGGTCCGCAATTATCATCTGCCTGAGGAGTGAACACATACTTCATGCGTAACCACACTTTCTTACCCTTGAGAGGCATACGAAGTACTTCTTTTGCACTACGACGTGAACCGCTCGTAGCTACCACAAAACGTTTGCCGTTATCGTCCACCTCTACACCGATTGAGCAGAAGTTACTTTGGAAGGCGGCCAATCCGGCCTTGTCGCCAGGTTTCATACCTGTTGCGTCGAGCAGTGTTTCGTTCATGCAACGAGGACCTACCGTGCGCTGTGTGAGGGTATTGCGGGCATCGAACAGATTAGTAGCCAACTGACTGGTCGTCAGTCTCAACCATCCCTTACGAGCCGTTACAGACCATACCTGATTGATGGGTTTGTGGTTCCATTGCCATACGAGGTCCAACTCATCGTTCGAATTGTATTTGAACTCGTCGCTTGCCCAGACGTGATCTTCACCATAAGGTGCAAGGTTCACGTCAAACTCCTTTACGGGTACTGTGTTGTCACCTAAGATAGGCCAACCGTCCACCCACTTCATAGGCTGAAGGGTAGGAACACGACCCACACCTCCGTGGTCTTGGAATATCACACCATACCAGTCACCCTTTGGTGTGTCGAAGATTGCACCCTGAGCCACACCGTCTCCACGTCCGTCGAATGCTCCCTGAAGCACCACTTTCTCTTCGTATGGACCGAGGAGAGTCTTGCTGCGGAAGCAACGTTCTGTACGAGGTTTGCCGCTTGGCCAGTCAATCACAAGCACGTAGTAGTATTCGCCAATATGATAGAAGTGAGCACCTTCAGCTCTCAAACCGAATCCCTGACGTGGAGTATTGATGAGTACTTGGTTCACACCGTCTTGCTTGATAGCTTTGAGGTCTGGTGTCAGCTCTGTGATGTGAAGTTCACCGTTTCCATATACCACATACACCTTACCGTCGTTATCGAACAATAGTGAAGCATCGTGGAAGAAAGCTCCTTCAATCTCGTTCCTCTCCCAATAGCTTTTCGTGATATCTGTCGTACGATACACGTAGGTCTTATGCTGATCGTTTGCGATGAACAGCGCATAGAACATACCGTTATGGTAGCGTAGGGTAGTAGCCCATTGACCTTTACCGTAAGCATCCTTTCCGTTTCTCAGGTTATAGATATCATCGTCTGCGATGTAGTCATAGATGTAGCTGATGATTCTCCAGTGTACGAGGTCCTTTGAATGCATGATAGGTGCACCCGGGCACATGAACATTGTTGTACTGACCATGTAGAAATCGTCGCCGACACGAATCACGTCATTATCAGGAATGTCTGTGTAAGTAAGTGGATTTACCATCTTGGTAGTTTGTCCGTAAGCCACATTCATACATGTGCTTGTAAGTAGTGCTAACACTACAAGGATTGATTTTAGTTTCATGATAGTTAGTTTTTGTATGATTTTTGTTTAAATGATTATTCAATATGTGTTACTTCTTCACGACCTTACCTCTGGGCGTGATGATGATTGAGCGATTCGGAGCCGACTCGATATTTTCCAACTGCTGACCCATTAGGTTGTAATAACCTGCATGTCCTCTTACGTCTGACTTCTCTTCTTGGACTTCTTTGATCCCGCTTCCAATCTCGCTAAACTGCCAAGTGTCGAAGTTGAATAGGGTAGTGCCCGTGGTGCTACCTGTGAAAGTGAAATACAGATCTTGGACACCTGTGATGCTACGTTGCAGTTCTGTGGTGAAATCAGCCCACTGGTCCAGTCCGCCTGTTGCTTCGATTTTGATACGACCGATGATTGTGCCGCTCTGTGACTTCAATCGTGCTATCAGTGTGGCCGACTTCTCTGCTGCTACACGTACTGTGAGACTTGCAGCACCTGTGCTACCGAAGTCCACGTTCCGCACCTTGATGTAGTCACCCGAATGGATCTTCGTCACATAGCAACCGTTGTAGTCGCCCTCGCACAGGATGCCCGAACTCTGATTGATGGTCTCAGCCTGCTGTAGTTCGTAGGGGTTCAGGGTCTGAATCGGATTGACACCCTTCGTTGTGAACTGAATGTATGGGATGCTACCGTCTTCGTTCCTTGTGAACTCCTCAACACAGGTCGAACGTTTGTAACCACCTCCACCAGGAAGGCCGCCATTATGATAGAACATATAGCTGTGACCCTTGAAGTCTACACTTCCACCATGAATGGTGAAACTGTTCTTCGCCTGTCCCATCACCTTACCTTGATAAGTCCAAGGTCCTGTAATCTTTTCTGCAGTCGAGTATGCCCAATCTTCAGGCACACCACCTGCAGCATATTCCAAGTAATATTTACCGTCACGTTTATAAATCCATGGAGCCTCCTCGTAGTTTGGCTTTGGACTCCCGTCGTCGTTATAACCCTTATATGGACCAAATGCCTTCTCGTCCGTGATGTTCACCTTTGTTGTACTTCCTTGCAGAGCAATCATGTTTCTCGACAATTTCGAGTACCAAAGGTTGTTGTTACCCCAGAACAGATAAGCTTGCCCATCGTCGTCAATGAATACCGTAGGGTCTATTACGAACCAACCTTGAACCAATGGTTTCGATTGAGCCTTATATGGACCAGCCGGATTGTTGGCATATGCCACACCCACACCAGGATAGGCTTGTCCCTTGATGGTAGCTGTTACGTACCAATACCATTTGCCGTTACGTTCGATACATTGCGAAGCCCAGCAATCGTTGTCCTGCTTCGCCCATGTAAACAGCTTGGGAGTGACGGGTGTACCTAAATACGTCCAGTTCACCATATCTACCGTACAGTACAACAGCCAGTCCCTCATCGTAAAATAGCCGTTCTCCGTCACATCGTCATCATGGTCCACAAACAGATAGAGGGTGTCGCCATGCACGTAAGGAGCAGGGTCGGGTGTGTAGCGGTCACAGATGATAGGGTTCTGAGCTCTTGTCCATAAAAATGAGGTCAGACACATTATTCCAAGCAGTAATGATGTTTTCAGCAATTTGGTTTTCATTTACATTATTTTTTGCAAAGTTAGTACTTTTTTTTGAATTAAGATCCTCGCATCCTAAATCATTTGCAAAGTTAATATATATAATATATAAGGTCTTTCACTTTTTGTTCAATTACTTATGGTTTTGTAACAAAGTCAATAGGTAAACAAATAGAAAGCCGCCCCACAAGGAGCGGCTTTGCTATGATTGATATGAGGTTGTGTGTTTTACTTGTTGAGTGCAAGTGCAACATTCACAGCACAAGCAACAGTACATCCTACCATTGGGTTGTTACCAATGCCGAGGAAGCCCATCATTTCAACGTGTGCTGGAACTGAAGAAGATCCTGCGAACTGAGCATCTGAGTGCATACGGCCAAGAGTATCAGTCATACCGTAAGATGCAGGACCTGCTGCCATGTTGTCGGGGTGCAGGGTACGGCCTGTACCACCACCGCTGGCTACGCTGAAGTAAGCCTTACCAGCACGGATGCGCTCCTTCTTGTAGGTGCCTGCAACGGGGTGCTGGAAGCGGGTGGGGTTGGTAGAGTTACCTGTGATGCTCACGTCAACGTCTTCCTTCCAAAGGATAGCAACACCTTCGCGAACATCGTCTGCTCCGTAGCAGTTCACCTTTGCACGAGGACCGTCGCTGTAAGGAGTCTTCTTCACTACCTCTACCTTACCAGTGTAGTAGTCGAACTTAGTCTGTACATAAGTGAATCCGTTGATACGGCTGATGATCATAGCAGCATCCTTACCGAGACCGTTGAGGATAACGCGCAATGGGTTCTTACGAACTTTGTTTGCCATCTCAGCAATCTTGATTGCACCTTCAGCAGCTGCGAAACTTTCGTGACCTGCGAGGAATGCGAAGCATTGTGTCTCTTCGCGCAACAGACGTGCTGCGAGGTTTCCGTGTCCGAGACCTACCTTACGGTCGTCAGCTACTGAACCAGGGATACAGAATGCCTGCAGACCGATACCGATTGCCTCGGCAGCATCAGCAGCGTTCTTGCAACCTTTCTTGATAGCGATTGCACAACCACAAACGTATGCCCACTTTGCATTCTCGAAGCAAATCATCTGTGTTTCTTCACATGTCTTATATGGATCGAGACCTGCCTTTTCGCAGATTTCGTTAGCTTCTTCGATAGAAGCAATGCCGTTCTCGTTCAATGCAGCAAGTATCTGCTTGATACGACGGTCTTGTGATTCAAATTTCACTTCTCTTATCATAATTTGCTTCCTCCTTATTCTTTACGTGGGTCGATTGATTTAACTGCACCTTGTTCTGGTTTCGTGCGGC
>CAMYYX010000044.1 GCA_947303695.1 uncultured Prevotellaceae bacterium
ATAGAACAAATCTCTCCTAAAGATTAGATCCGAGTTCGATTCTCGGTGGAGGTACTATCAAATAAGACGAACGACCGCCTTATTGATGATTCTCCAACCATCTCCCTCACGTTCTGCAGTTCCGAGTTTTTCTGCCAATATTTCCACAGGAGCAGCAACTGTGTTCAGTACTTTGCATGCTGGCTTTACTGTCTCGCTCATTGAAACTAATGCCATTGCAATAGCCTCAGGAGTGTTCAGAATCTGGAAAGTCGCATTTTGATCATCGTTGGTCTTCAGCATATACAATGATTTTCCGACTTCGATATCAGATGTTCCATTAACGAACATACCATCCACAGGAACAGGGTAGAACATGACTGCTGAGAACTTAGGACGTACAACTGCAGGTTGCTCTTCCACAATAGGTGTAGTCTCTGTGCTTGTTTCTGGGAATAGTGATTGTGATTGCGGTTGTGGTTCTGCTTCTTGAGGTTCTGGTGTTACTACAACAGGCTGTGGCTGAGTCTCCACTGTTTCGATTGGACTGGCTGTAACGATTGGATGTTTTTCGGCAGGTGCATCGTGTTTCAAATTCTTGATGTTTTCCAATTCAATCTCAACAGCCTTGATACGTTCCATCAAACGAACACGCTCAGCTCGATATTGCTCCATCGAAACCAACTCGTCGTTTTTCTGTGTGTTCTTTTTAGAACGGAGGAATAATAAGAGGCATGCAGTCAAGATGACATACAAACCTAATGCAATCAATACTGCTTCAAGAAATGAAATACCTTCTGTGACAGTCGAAGCCTCTGTTGATTGTGCCACATCAGAAGCCTCCTTTTCAGCAGTAGCTTCTGTTTCCTGTTCTGATACTGGCTGTATTTCAGGAGCAGGGGCCTCAGTTGGTTCCTCAACAACGTTTTCCTCAACGTTGTTTTCTTGCTCTTCTTCTTCAGCTGCTGATGGTGTCATAGCTTTTATCTTCTCAAGGTCTGCCTTATATTCCTTCTTTGCTCCTGCAGGTACATAGGACTGGAGATTCGCATCAGTTTTGTCCGCAAGAATACTCTTTACTCGATTCAGGTCTGCAGGATTTGAGACTTTCTTGATAGCATCACTAATCAGTTTGTTCTTCTGGAAATCACTGAAAGATTTAAAGTCACAGACATTGAGGCGTGCAATCTGCTGGCCTTCTGGTTTATTGTAGAATGTCTGTTGCAATGTCCATTTCAGAGCACAGATTTTTTTCTGTTCTAACGACTGAGCATTGATGGTAACCAATGCAAGCACCCAACAACAAATGATAAAAACGAATCTTTTCATAACAATATCTTTTTTTATTTAGTCATCAATGAATATACCATTCCTAATTGAATGCAAAGATAGTAAATTATTTACGATTAGACAATTTACTATTTACTATTTCTACTATTTTTCACGTTTCACTCTTCACTTTTACCATTTTTTTATTACCTTTGCGAAATTATTAAACAAAATAGATGTTTCCGACCCGTACATATCGCGCCCGGTTACAGACAGGCAATTGGATATTGATTATTCTCATGTCAGCATTGACTATATACCTGATATGGGAAGGTAACGGATTGCTGATAGCAGCATCGCTCGTTTTTTTGTTGATTATCATCGAACGTTCTGTTCATACAGAGTATAAACTTAGTCAAACTGAACTGATCATTGATAATGGCAAACTTTCGAAGACGATCATTATTCCAATTTGTGATATCAAACGTATTGAACGCATTCGGAAGTTAAGAATCGGACATAAGGCAATCATCAACTATCTGATTATTGTCTACGGTGACGAGAAAACTATAAGCGTGATTCCCCAACACGAGGAGGATTTCATCAATCAAATATTGAAAATCAGGCAATTATGAAATATTTCCTTTTTAAAAATACCACCGTAAGAGTTTTGTCAAGTCTTTTGTTCTTGACGTTTGTTGCTAATGTACAAATCCTCAGAAGTCAAGAGGTGTCAGACTCTATAGTGACCGACTCTGTTGTTCTTCCTGATTGGGGAGAACAGATGAAGGAAAAGCTATATCTGTTGTCTGAAGAAGCAGATAGGAGTTATTACAACACGGGTATCAGTGTCTACGACTTGACAGGTGACTCGCTCATTTTTGCCTACAATCAGCAGAAGATGATGCGTCCGGCTTCAACACAGAAATTGCTGACGGCGATCTCGGCTCTTGATGTACTCGGACATGATCACCAATATCGTACAGCTGTATATGCTGATGGTCCAATCACATCGAATGCGAATGGTGTTTCTGTGCTGAATGGTAATATCTACGTCATTGGCGATTTTGATCCGAACTTGTCCACTGACCATTTAAAGCAGATTGCCGCAGCAATAAAGAATTTAGGCATTAAGCAAATCAATGGTCGTTTGTATGCCGACCTGTCGATGAAAGATACCCTCTGTCTTGGTAACGGATGGTGTTGGGATGACAAAAATCCTTATTTGACACCCCTCAGTCTTGGTGGCGATGCTTATCATTGCACAAGAGTTCAAATTAACAGATATAAACCTTCACTTAGTTTTCTACAGGGATTAGCCGCTCAACTACGTACACTTGGTATTAGCTCTAATGGGTGTGGAATCGCTACCTACAAGCCGACAAACAATAGTACGTTGGTATGTACGATTACCCACTCCATAGATGACATCATGATTCAAATGTTGAAGGATAGCGATAACCTGTATGCCGAATCGATGTTCTTTCAATTGGCGGCCGATAAGAAGAAAGGTATCGGTTGGAAAGAATGTGCAGAGGTTGTAGAGAGTGTCATTTCCAAAACTGGAGTTCCTACATCCTATGCGAAAGTGGCTGACGGAAGTGGGTTGTCTCTGTATAATTATGTAACGCCAAGCCTACATGTAGCTATGCTACGCTATGCGTACCACTACCAACACATTTTCAACCTGCTTTTTGCGTGTTTACCGATTGCGGGAGTGGATGGCACATTGGAGAATAGAATGACTTCAGGGGCTGCTTATCAAAAAGTACATGCGAAGACCGGAACGGTCACTGGAGTCAGTGCATTAGCGGGGTATGTCGTTGCTTCAAATGGCCACTTGTTGGCTTTCTCTATTATTAATAATGGAAATCGTACGGCAGCTGAAGGTCGTGCTTTTCAAGATAGGGTGTGTGAGGTGTTAGCAGAATAACGCTTATTGCTCCTTCAATGCTTTTTGATAGCAGACCCTACAAAGCGGTTCATATTCGTTCACCTCTCCCAATAACACGCGTTTCTCATCTTGTACCTTGCGATGGGAAACGTATGCCTGAGCCCCACATCTGACACAGATGGCGTGTACCTTCATCACATCATCAGCGATGGCACACAGTGCCGGCATTGGGCCAAATGGTACGCCTCTAAAATCCATATCCAAACCTGCCACAATCACCCTGACACCTCTTTCTGCGAGTTCGTTACAGACCTCCACTAGATGATCGTCGAAGAACTGGGCTTCATCAATGCCGATCACATCACATTCGTTTCCTAACAATAAGATACTCGAAGAGTTATCGACGGGTGTTGAGTGGATGGAAACCCCTTCGTGTGTCACCACATCATCATCTGAGTATCGTGTGTCAATTGCCGGCTTAAAGATCTCAACTTTCTGTTGGGCAAATTGAGCACGTTTCATTCTGCGAATCAGTTCTTCGGTCTTTCCAGAAAACATAGAACCGCATACAACTTCGACACGTCCTCTACGTATCAGTTCTCCATTATTATAATCTATCATATCATTTACTATTTACCCATTTACTATTTACCATTTAGCTACTCATCTGGCACAAGGCATTCACCGTGACTTGTAACCCCTTCAGCAGAAACGTCGACGGTAGTACAAACAGAGTTGTTATAGAACTCGATAGATGCCTGACCGTATTTGTCAGTCGTCACCTTTGGATTCCAATATAGTGTTCGACGGTAATCCTTTATCTCTAGCAGTTTAGCCTTGCTATAGTCCGGATTGTAGTACTCTGCGGGGCGGTTGAATCCTTTGAGGACATATTCTCTTCCCTTCAGCTCGGGCCGATCCTTCTTTGCGTATGTGACGTAATTGAGGAAGGCATCGATTCCGACTGTTCCTTCACCAGCTTCCTGACGGTCGAGGTGATAATGCTCGTATGGTGTAGGCCGGCGGGGTGCGTCGGACACTACATTGATGCTACTGAAGGTGTTCATGAACGAGAATATCTCTGGATGTTCTGCAAAATCGCCAGCGCTCCAGTCGATAGCCGCTATATGGGTCTCGTGGGTGTTGTAATCAGTTACGTACTGATGTCGTACGAATCCGTCGAGGAGGATTTGGTACTCGCCTAGTGGAAATTCGGTGTTGTCGAGCAGGTAGAAAGTCTTGTAATAGCCCTGATCCCATTTATCGTTGATAAAATCGAGGAAAGGTACCTTGTAGACATACTTGTCGCGCTGTCGTTTTGCGTGTGGTCGGCGTTTCGACTTGATATTTACTTGCGGAATCCACTCGCTGGCGTAGATGTCTTCCTGAAAATCCTCCCATGTGAGCTTTCTGTCCTTGAAGTTATCGGGACTGTGGGTCTCGTACCACGAATATGCCTTGATGCCCTGTGGGAAATAGTACTGTTTGCGAATAAATATCTTCGGGTCGTGCTCAACTTTGTCGTAATTCTTCTTCTCGAGTTTCTTGACGAACTTTGCGCGAAGTGAGAGGCGGGCAGTGCCGTAGAAAGGCTCGTATGGTATCTGGAAATAGCCAGCGGTGTCGGCCTTGACATTTCCTTCGAAGAGGTACGTGTCGCCTTCTTTGAGGTCGGAGGATGTGTTGAAGAGGCGTGCGGTAATCTGGAAGAGTCCCTGGTCCTTATTGAATATGTTTTTACGTAGCGGCATGGCATGGCCATAGATAATCATCTTCTGTTCGGGCAAGTACTGGAGAGTAAACTGATCGGGTGAGATAACATAGTGCCAGTCGTAGCGTCGCCAGCCTTGAATCATGAGCAGGAGGTCGAGTGCTTGCTGATGTTTCTCGTCGTTTGCCTCGAAATAATAGTCGGGTGTCTCTACGAATCCCTTGATTTCAGACTCAAGTAACAGGTTGGTGAGGATGTTGCCCGAAGCGAAGGTGGGATCGAGCTGGTCGGCGTCTCGGACTGCCACGCTGAAGGTCTGTTCCTGAAGCGGACTGCCCTTAGAGTCTGTTGCAATGAGATTGAGTTTTATCTTTTCCAATGGGCGATATGGACGGTTGGGAATACCGCCGATAATTACGTGTGCTTTTGCCTCTTCGATGCGGTTGATGAAGAAAAGACGGTCAGCAAATACGTTTCCTTCGGCATCAACAAGCACGGCTTGACATACGCCTTCGGGCAAATCTTCCTGATACATCGCATCCTCCCATATGGCCTCATTACCAGTGATATTGAAGGTCTTGATATGCTGTCCGCGACTCAGAACCATGAGAGAGAGCCGGCGGTCTTCCTTGAAGTTACGCGCTACGTTGAAGTAAACACCTTCTTCGTCCTGTTCGACCACAAGTCGTGCGCCGTATCGCTCTGCATCAGGCAACTTAAAGGAGAACTTATGTTCGCCGAAAACGAAGCGAGCCTTGTAATTCTTGCCCTTTTGGGGCGTGAAAGTGAACATGCCTCGTCCAGCATGGATGGGAAGAAGTGAATCGATTTCCTCGCCATCTTCCAATAGCACGCCACGAACGTTGAGGCGCTCTAACTCTTGGTTCATCGCTTCCCAAGCTACTTTGCAGGGGAATCCCTCGACCATGGTACCTCCTTCGGGGTAGAACTTCACCTCGAACTCAGGAGTGAGCCAATTGACTTGGAAGTCCCCCATCGTAATCTTGGTTGGCATAATTTTCCTCATGTAGTGCTCTGCACTATCTGGACGGTTATACACAGGAATGACGCGCGAGAAGAGGTTACTGTTCTGTCGGTAGTTGCGTTCCATGCCGTCGCGATCGATGTTGAATCCCGTATCATACTCTCTGTCCTTCCTGACAATCGACTTGACCTTCTTCTGCTCCTTCTCATTATGTTCTATTTCCTTTCCATCCTCGTCGAGATAGATTTCTAAGCTACCTTTGTAGATGTAGTCGGGGTCGTCATCCTGCTGTTGCTGCTGAACGAGGGCCTGCAACTCATCGTTTTCGATGGGATACCATCCATTCTCCATGTCAGGGCGGTACCACGACTTAGAGTACCACGAATAGACGTGTTCGTATCCGAAATTGAGCATCCACTTGGTATAGGCACGTATCTCATAGTATCCTGCAAAGGTCGTATCGTTGATGGCAAACTGTCCGTTGGCTTGCCCGTTCTCATCCACCACGAGTTGTTGGCGCTCCAGAGGATAGCCCTGCTCATTCAGCAGTTCCACATAGAGTATTTTGCTCAGCGGCTGGGGTGTGTTATCATCTGCCAACACCACATAGGCTTTGTACCAGATGGTGTCGCCAAGAAAATAGCAGTTGTTGTCGAAATGGAGGTACACCTTCTCCTGTACAGGCAATACGTTGTTTTGTCGCTTCTGCTGTGCAAACACTCCGTTTGTCAGCGATAGCAACCACAATATTCCGATTAATAATTTAGTTTTCATAAGGTTTGTTGTTTTGCTGAGCCTATGGCTTTTCACCCTTTGTCTTTCGTCTCCCAAGGGGTCTATTCCCAATATAGCTCTTGACGGTTAATATCCCATTTATGGTCCTTTGGGAAGTCATCGCCTTCCCATGCTTTCTTGCTTGTCCACTTCTCTGCTGGCGCAGTCCAGAACGGATCTGTCTCTGGAAGTCCAAGTGGTAGGAATGCCAAACTCGTCAGATACAATGAACCGTTGTTCGTGTACCAATCAGCTACATTTGGATGGGGTCCTACAAAGCCAATGGTCAGGAATCCTCCTTCGTTATAGTTCTTGCTCAATGCCTTTGCACTTTGTTCAGGATTTTCCACCTGACCATAGAACATGCGATTAGCAACTGCAGTGATGGCCGCACGTACTTGCCCATTGTGTAGCTCCAGAGGCAGTTGTTTGCGCCAAGCCAATTGGGCTAATGGCTGTAGTACCGCCATACGGTATGGGATGCTACGTCCCACAATAGGGAAGGTCCCTTCTGGCGAAATCAGACGTTCTAGGATGACAGCCCACTTCTGCATACGTTTCTGCACTTCTTGCAGACGGTTCTTGGCTCCACGTGTCTTTTCGTTGGTCTTGCTGAAGATGAGGTATGTGTCATTGGGCCGTTTTGCTGCAATCATCTCCAGACATTCTGTGTACATGGGCTGAATGACGTACGAGTTGTAATAATCAAATGCAAACGAAGGTCCGTCGCTGTAGACTCCGTCACCAATATACCATTCCTCCACTTTGGCCAAACCCATCTTGATGCGGTAGGCATCATATGGTGCTCCTACATACATCAGAAAACTCTCCTCCATTGCCACAAACAGCAGCCAATTGGTGTATGGTGGGTCGTAGCGTCGAAGAGCTTGGATTTCCTTGATATAGAGGTCTTTGGTTTCCTTGGGCAGAGGCACCCACAACGAATCAAAGCCACGATACAAGCCTTGTACCACGTATGCACCATCGACAAGGGTCTGACCTCCGTTCTCCCATCCCAGACGGTCAGGCGACTTGGGGTCTACTGCGTTGATGATAGCCCGTCGTGTCCATTCCCTCAGTTGCTTGCGCTTTGCACTTTCTGGCGTATCGTCATCAGGCAGATTCAACCATGGGGCAAGGCCAGCTAACAGACGACCGAATGCTTCCATGTATGCCACCTTCTTATCGCGATTGTCCCATGTAGGCGACAGCTCCAGGTTCTTACTGCCTCCAACGGTATCCATCACCTGCTGAAGGCGACCCTCTGCCATATTCTTCATGACGGGCTCTGCCATCTGATACATGATGTCCACCCACACTTCGCGGTCGGTCTTCTCCTTTGGCTTCTTGGCATCAAGGGAGAAGCATGTCAGGCATGCAACTACAAGCATTACGATTTGTCTCATAGCTCAATTGTTAGTTTTCATTAAAAGGTTGGAACGTGATCTGTTTTGGCAAAAGGGATGACATCTTCTTCTTCCTCCATTTGCAACAAGAGACTGTCTTCTGTCAGGAGCACGATGTCGAACTTGTCTGTGGTTTCGTCTTTTGTCAAATATAGACATCCGTCACAGATAGCCCACTTCTGATAAGGGAAGTCGGAACCCACGTATGATACACCACCGTTCTTGTCGAGGGTAAGATAGCTGTTACCATACTTGTCGCTGGCAACCCAATTATTGCACAATGCCGTGAGGTTCACGATATACTGGGCGTTCAGTTCTCCATCACCTTCGGAATATTCTACACTGATGAGATCGCCACAGGTCAGACCACCCACTGCATTGTTTTCGTAGACGAAATAAAGGGTGTCACCCGACTGACTGACAAATTCCAGCGAATGCATCGAAGTTCCGTCGCCTACGGTGCCCACATCTATCTGTGTTTTTCCCATTTCGGCCAGACCGTCCTTCTCTGCATCACCTTTCTTGGTTTCTACACATGACGCTAATGCTATAAGCACTACGCCTAAGACCAATAGTTTTTTCATATGTTTCACTTTTCAATCCGATTCACTACTCTTATCGTTGACAGCAGATTGCCTTCCTCGTCTTTTACATCCACGTTCCATACATGAATCGTATGACCGGCACTGATGATTGTACCATATCCAATCACATATCCCTCAAAAGGAGACATCATCACGTGATTGCCCGATACTTCGATACCACATACTTTGGCATTTATACCAGCCACATGAAGCGATCCAGCACCTGCAACGGTCTCAGCCAGAGCCAGATAAGCTCCCCCGTGTACGATGCCCATGTGTTGACGTGTCGACTTTGATATCGGCATCTTCACCACCACACAATCATCGTCAGTAGGAACGAACACCATTCCCAATGCCTCCATCATCGTGTCTTTCGACAAAGAGTTCATCAAGTCACATTCTTCCTTTGTCAGCATAATCACTTTTTATCTATAATGCATTGCAAAGATAGCAATTATTTATTATTTAACCATTTACAATTTATTTTTTTTTGCAAAACGGCACAAAAAAGGAGGCACCAACATCTTTTTTCATTATCTTTGTCAACGAAACCTGCACCACTCGAAGAGTACTCACACGAATGTGCTTGCTATTACCAAACTGGTGCTTGGTCCGATGTTAGTTAAACTCGAAAACAATAATATTATTATTAAAATGAAAAAACTATTCATGGCGGCGATGATGGCCGCTGCAAGTGTAGGGCCGATGAATGCCCAGACTGCTCAAAGACAAGTGGTCGAAGAAGGTGGAACAGGTCCGTTCAAGTCAGAAGTAGTAGGCGATGCGTCCTGTCCAGGTTTTACGGTATATCGTCCGCAGAACTTGAAGGAAGTGGTAGCTCGTCAGGGTGCCCTGCCAGTCATTGTGTATGCCAACGGTGCATGCTTCAATAACAATGTAGAGATGCGTCTGTTGTTGAGCGAGGTAGCTTCCTACGGATATGTGGCAGCAGCCATCGGTCCGTACGATGAGGAAGATGTGATGGCACAATGGCGTGGTGTATTACGTTCGTCGTATCCTGAGACGAAAGGAGAGGTGATTATGGCCAACGGCGAGAAGATTCTACCTATGACCGCTGAAGAGCGTAAGGCACAACAAGAGGAGCAAGCACGCCAGCGTGAAGAGGCAGCTAAGAAAGCTAAGAAAAACAAAAAGCAACAACCCGCAGAACCAGCATTCCGTACTTATCCTAAGATGCTGCTCGAGGTGCTCGATTGGCTGACAGACCAGAACGCAACTCCTGGTTCTGAGTACTACCATTGTCTTGCTCTCGACCACGTGGCAGCCATGGGGCAGTCGTGTGGTGGTGCACAGGTGCTGGGTGTGGCCCACGATCCCCGCATCAAGACCTGCGTGATGCTCAATTCTGGTATCGGCGATATGGAGATGATGGGTACAACGAAGGAGAAGCTGAAGAACCTGCATCAGCCGATGTTCTACATGATTGGTGGCTCTGGTGATATTGCTTACGCCAATGCCCAGAAGGACTACGAGCGCATAGCTGACAACATCCCCGTGGTGATGCTGAACTCGAAGGATGGTCACAGCGGCACTTATTACGAGAAATACGGAGGCAACTATGCCAAGGCCGTGGTGAAGTGGCTCGACTGGCAGCTGAAAGGTCAAGTAGGACAATCAGCCCTCTTCCTCGACGATGAATATCGAAAGATGAAGTTCCCTGAATGGCAAGGCGTCAGGAAAAACTTCTAAGACATTACAAAAAGAACCCTGCTTGGCAGATATCAGGCAGGGTTCTTTTTTTTACGTTTCTTCACTTTTTTTCGTTACCGTCCAAGTCACTTCGTAATGACCATCGTCTGTTTTCGTCGCTGGCGTCAAATTATACTCCGTGTCCTCTTCATAAGTGATAATATGATAAAACTGCTGGAAATCATTGACCTGTTTCCGAATCGTCAGCGATGCCTTGGCATTGCTTCCAAGCCCAAGCGTGAGTTTGCTGCAATAAATCGTAGCATCCTTGTTCAGTTCAATCACACTATTGCCTAGCAACGTGAGTTTGCACTGGTCACCGAGAGAGAGGTACTCATTTGTATTGAGCACAAACGAGAAATCCTGAAACACTAATGAGTCAACGCGAGGTGCCAACATGATGGAATAGCCTGAGCATCGACTTGAAAGCACAACGCCATTACCTAGGATAACAATTTCATTGTTGCGGATTTCTGCATCACCCGTGAAATGTGGGGCAGTACCATTAGGGGTTGGCGTTATCGGCTCATCATCATCCCCACATGCGACAAAAGCCATCATGAGTGTTGCACTCACCAGTAAGAATAATAGTTTCTGTTTCATCAGCGAGTTTTTTTATTTCACGCTCCACTCGTAGAGTCCACATGACTTGTCGACTGGCTGTACGAGTTCGAGTTTTACTGCTGTGGTCTTTACGGGGTCGAAGGTGACGGTACAAGCTACACCCTTGATTGAAGGGTAGCCCGATGGGTTCTTTACCTCTACCCAATTGCCTGCAGTATCTTTGTAGTAGAGCTTCCATGAGTCAGGCACTTTGCAGCCTTGCCATGGCTGGTCGTCGTACCAGTAGACGGTAGAGGTGCTGATGGTAGTTGCTTCCTTGAATTCGTAGGCAAGCCACTCTGTAGAGTTGTTCTTTGGCCACCAGTGGGTGTAAGGGATGCTGCGGTCGTTGCCGTCAGAAGGGATGAGGCGGTCATTGATAGCACTCAGCGATGGGAGATTGCGTTGAGATGCACTTACCTTCGACTGTGATGCCAGTGATGGTGGCAGCGCTGGCTTGGATGCACTGAGGTCGATTGGTAACCATACAGCCATGTTGCCGTTGCCACGATGTGCCCATGCATAATAAGGAATGAGGGTGAGACGCTCATCGTTCACGGTGAGGCGTCCGCGTTCGTCGAACTTCAGTGTCTGAGCACCAGTGATCAATGTCTGAACATCGGTCTCAGCAATGGTGACATGTCCCAACTGATACTGAGGCTCCTGATTGAGCAGAACGCTGAGCACGTCGCAGGTATTGTCGGGCCATTCAGCGCAATATACCAGCGGACCACGCTCGATGGCAGCACGACCTTTATCGGCTGCTACTTGACCATTGGCACGAACAAGACGTGGCTCCATATCGAAATGTACATTTACGACATCTCCAGCTTTCCACTTACGGTTGATTACGAAGTAACCATCCTGCAACTCGCTCTCGACCGTCTGACCGTTCACCTTGATCTGATATGAGAGATTCTTGCCGTCGGCATAGTTATAGAGGTCGCTTGGAACAACCTGACCACGTACCCATCCAGGGATGCGGATCTTTAGGGAGAATTGGCTACTTGCTTTCTTCATGGTCATCTGGATGTCGCCGTCCCATGGATAGTTGGTAGTCTGCAGCATCGTAACAGGTTTACCTCCAACCTTCACAGTGGTCTCGTTACCTGCAAAGAGGTTTACGTAGAAAGCATTATCCTTCACGGCATAGATATACTGTGGAAATGAAGGAATGAAACGTGCGGCATTCGACGGACAGCAAGCACATCCAAACCAAGCCTGACGCTGGTGCTGACCCATTGACTGGAGCGGGTTGGGGTAGAAGAACTTACCACCATCGATAGAGATGCCACTAAGTACACCATTATATAAAGTACGCTCAAGAGCGTCGTAGTATTTCGACTCTCCATGAAGGAGGAAGAGACGGTAGTTGAGATATACCTGTGCAATGGCAGCACATGTCTCGCAGTAGGCACTCATGTTGGGCAATTCATAGTTGCCGCCGAATGCTTCTCCTGAAGATGTTGCACCAACACCACCTGTGAGGTAATATTTCTTTCCAACGATATTCTCCCAGATGCGGTCGATTGCATCAATGTAACCCTTGTCGCCTGTCAGCGCAGCCACATCAGCCATACCCGCATACATGTATCCGGCACGAACAGCATGGCCTACAGCCTCATCCTGCTGCAACACAGGCTTGTGGCTCTGGGCGTACTCGTCAATCTTGTGCAGATAGCCGTCAGCATCGTACATACCACCACGACGGCGTGTCCATGATGGGTCGCGTTGGCCACGCTGGTCGAGGAAGTATTTTGCCTGCTCCAGATATTTCTTGTCGCCGGTAGCGGTGTAAAGCTTAGCAAGTCCCATCTCAGCAATCTGGTGACCAGGAACGACCTTTGCCTGACCTGGTTTGCTACCTACTTCCTTACAAACGCAGTCAGCATATTTCATCGCGATGTTGAGCAATGTCTTCTTGCCTGTAGCATTGTAGTGTGCCACTGCAGCTTCGCAGAGGTGACC
>CAMYYX010000045.1 GCA_947303695.1 uncultured Prevotellaceae bacterium
ATCTCGTAGAAATCTCCCCTACTGCACAACCTCCGGTTTGTCGACTCATCGACTATTCAAAGTTCCTTTACCAAATCAAGAAGAAGGCAAAGGAGATGAAAGCCAAGCAGGTGAAGATCGACGTGAAGGAAATTCGTTTCGGACCACAGACAGCCGATGCAGACTATGCATTCAAGCTGAAACATGCCATTGAATTCCTCAGCCAAGGCAACAAAGTCAAGGCATACGTTTTTTTCAAAGGCCGTTCGATTGTGTTCAAGGAACAAGGAGAAGTACTTCTGCTCCGTTTGGCAAACGATCTGGAAGATGTTGCAAAGGTCGAAAGCATGCCATCGCTCGAAGGTAAAAAGATGATTATCATGCTGGCACCTAAAAAGCCTGGAAGCGGGAACCAGAAGAAAAAGGAACAACCAAAGCCTACAGCACCTGCCCCACAGGAAGAAGTGACGGAAGTTCCTGAAGAAGAAAACGAAGAATAAAGAAGCAAGATAAGGTGCGTAACGTCCTGGTATATACGTTGCCACTCATAGTAATAACAAATTAAATAACAAAAAAATGCCAAAAGTTAAAACAAGTTCAGCCGCTAAAAAGCGCTTTAAGCTTACTGGAACTGGAAAAATCAAGAGACAGCATGCTTATCACAGTCACATTCTGACAAAGAAGACTAAGAAGCAGAAGAGAAACCTCGATCACTCAGCTATCGTGGTAAAAGCAAACGTAAAGCAAGTACGTGACCTACTTTGCCTCCGTTAAATCTCTATCAGTAAGTAAGAATTAATTAACAGATTGTTTAATCGAATGCTTAGCTCAAAAAGAGTAGTAACGACTACCGCTAACATTCAAAAAGAAAAAAAATTATGCCAAGATCAGTAAATCATGTTGCTTCAAGAGCAAGAAGAAAGAAGATTTTAAAGCGCGTTAAGGGTCAGTTTGGTGCACGTAAGAACGTGTGGACCGTTGCGAAAAATGCTTACGAGAAGGGACTTACCTATGCATTCGTAGGACGTCGTCGTAAGAAGAGAGAATTCCGCGCATTGTGGATTCAGCGTATCAACGCAGCAGCTCGTCTTGAAGGTCTTTCTTATTCACAGCTTATGGGAGCACTCCACAAGGCTGGAATCGAAATCAACCGCAAGACTCTTGCAAATCTTGCACTCAACAACCCTGAAGCATTCAAGGCAGTCGTTGAGAAAGTTAAGTAAGACACACATTACTTAAGATAACAAAGGAGAGCACAGAAAGCTCTCCTTTTTAATTCAAAAAATCTATGTACAAAAAACAATTCAGAATCAAGGCAGACACCATCTGTTGGCATCAATTCACTCGTCATGCTGATGCTGCGTTCCTCAGTCTCGGAAGAGAAATCAGGATCGGAGTGCTGAGTGCGGCTACCCTACTTACCGCTACACCCGACTCGGCTGCAGCAAAGGTAGCTATGGCACCTGTGAACACAGACGAGAGAAGCGAACTATGCACAGAAGGGGCACTCGATGACATTCCGCCCATCGATGTGCTGCTGCAAGAAGAAGTCGACACTATCGGCTCTAGTGAGAGAACCATCGAACTATCGTGTACGAACATTACCGCCTCACGTGTTCCGATTCCGGAAGACAAGGCGACACGAATCGTTCAAGTGATTAACACCCAAGACATCGAGGCGAGTGCTGCCCAAAGCGTGAACGACCTGCTGAAACTGGTAGCAGGTGTAGATGTCAGACAACGAGGAGGATACGGCATCCAGACCGACATAGGAGTAAACGGAGGAAATGAAGACCAACTGACCGTGATGCTCAACGGAATCAACATCACGAATCCTCATACCGGACACCTCACGATGGACCTACCGGTCAGCATGACGGACATCGAACGCATCGAAATCATGGAAGGAGGAGCCAGCAGGATATATGGCTCATCGGCCTTCGCAGGAGTCATCAATATCGTCACAAAGTCGGAAGCAGAGAGTCAGACAGGTATCGCCCTCACGGGTGGTTCGTACGGCACCATCGAAGCAAACGGACACATTAACTATCTATCGGGCAATTTCCGTAACCGCATCAGCGGAGGATGGGGACAAAGTGACGGAGCAAGCAACAACAGCAATTTTAAAAAAGGAAACGTGTATTGGAACGAGCAATACACGAGTGAAACATTAGACATCAGACTACAAGCTGGATTCAGCACGAAGAAATATGGGGCTAACACCTTCTATGGAACAGGCAGTCAGTCGCAATACGAAGAGAACTCGCGTTACCTGATAGCCCTTCAGGGTGAGACCCACGGACGTCTGCACCTACTGCCACAAGTATATTGGAACAGGACGTACGACCACTATATTTGGAAGAAAGAGAATCCTGCTGCCTACGAGAACTACCACCAGACAAACGTGTATGGGGCGAACATCAACACATGGGCTCAATGGGCGCTCGGAAAAACGGCTGTGGGTGTAGAGTTCAGACGTGAAGAGATTCTCAGCACACGGTTGGGAAAACCGATTGACCCTAACGACATCAATAGCTACCCAGGCTACAAGTACAAAGACGGACGGACGAATATCGGGCTCTATCTGGAGCACGATGTATTGCTCGAACACTGGAGTTTCTCAGCAGGTCTGCTGATGAACAAGAACACGAGTGTGGAGGGAGGTATGAAACTTTACCCTGGTATCGATATCAGCTACAGTCCCAAGCAAGGCATGCGACTCTATGCTTCGTTCAATCAGAGTCTGCACACACCCACCTATACCGATCAGTATTATAACGGTCCGGGACTTGAAGCCAATCGGGCATTAAGACCCGAAAAGAGTACGGATGTGTCGGTCGGATGGAGTTACACTACCCCACTTTTCTCAGCCAGCCTGAAGGGTTTCTACCGTCATGAGACCGATATGATTGACTGGATAAAACTGCAAGGTGCGACCTCGTGGTCGAGTGCCAACTCGGACATCGATAACCTCGGAGCGGAAGCATTACTGACTTTCGATTTCACGAAGAACCATCCTGACACATGGCTGCAACACATGTCTGTGGGTTATTGCTACAACTATCAAGAACGAAGGAATGAGGAACAAGCTGCCAGCTATGCAAGCCAGCTGGTCTATCTGCGTCATAAGTTCGTTGCATCCATCCGACATCGTATCATCAGTCACCTCAGTGCCCAATGGGAGTTCGTCTATAAAGACCGGACTGGTTGGTTTGATCGTGCAGAGACAGGAGAACGACAGAACTACGGCAGTTTCGGTCAGCTTGACCTCCGTCTGCAATGGTCTTATAATAAATATAAGGTGTATGCACAAGTCAACAATCTGACGGGTAAGCATTATTACGATATCGCCAATGTGCCTCAACCCGGTAGTTGGTTCACGGTCGGAGGAACATTCACAATCGGGCTGTAAGCGAATGACGATTGCACATTTTTCAACGAAAGTGCTAATTTTCCAGCATTTTTTTGCACGTTCGGGGTGAATTAGTGTTATTTCTTCATCGGAAATTTCCCCAAGTCCGAATAATTGCATATCTTTGCAAAAGAAGAATCACGAATATTATTAATCATCAAAATAGAATAAAGTATGAAAGCATTTGTATTTCCTGGTCAAGGAGCACAGTTCCCTGGTATGGGTAAGGATTTGTATGACTCAAACCCATTAGCAAAAGAGTTGTTCGACAAAGCAAACGAGATTCTGGGTTACAGAATCACAGACATCATGTTTGAAGGAACAGCTGAAGAACTGAAGCAGACGAAAGTCACTCAGCCGGCCGTATTCCTCCACTCTGTTATCTCTGCACTCTGTATGGGAGATGCGTTCAAGCCAGAGATGGTTGCAGGTCACTCATTGGGTGAGTTCTCTGCCCTCGTAGCAGCAGAATGTCTCTCATTCGAGGATGGTCTGAAGCTCGTGTATAAGCGTGCGATGGCTATGCAGAAAGCTTGTGAGCTTGCACCAAGCACGATGGCAGCTATCATCGGTCTGGAAGACGAGAAGGTAGAAGAGGTTTGTGCTTCGATCAGCAAAGAAGGTAACGTAGTGGTTCCTGCCAACTACAACAACCCAGGTCAGTTGGTCATCTCAGGTAACATCGACGCAGTAAACGCAGCTTGTGAAGCATTGAAAGAAGCTGGTGCAAAGCGTGCTCTCCCATTGCCTGTAGGTGGTGCATTTCACTCTCCACTCATGATGCCTGCACAGGACGAACTCGCAGCAGCTATCGAGCAGACTGAGTTCCACACACCAAAGTGTCCTGTTTATCAGAACGTAGATGCAAAGGGACATACCGATGCTGCAGAGATCAAGGCTAACCTGCTGAAGCAGCTCACCTCACCGGTGAAGTGGACTTATGAGGTACAGGCAATGATAGCAGACGGTGCAACAGACTTCACAGAGTGTGGTCCAGGTAAGGCACTTCAAGGCATGATTGCCAAAATATCTCGCGATGTGACAGCTCACGGAATCGAGGGATAAAGCATAATTCATAATTGACTACGTCGAACTAAAGTTTCACAATTCATATTATGACTCGTCCGATCATCTATCAAACCCTGCCACGCTTGTTTGGTGCTGTCAGCAAGGAGAATGTCCGTAACGGTTCGATTGACCAGAACGGATGCGGCAAGATGAACGACTATACAACCAAGGCTCTGAAACACATTCGGAGTCTTGGTTTTAACTATATTTGGTACACAGGAGTTATTGAGCATGCCACCAAGACCGACTACTCACGTTTCGGTATCCTATCGGATCATCCGTCAGTCGTAAAAGGAAACGCCGGTAGCCCATATGCCATCAGGGACTATTACGATATCGATCCCGACCTGGCAGTCGACGTACCTCATCGAATGAAGGAGTTTGAACAGTTGATTGCACGCACCCATCGTGCCGGACTGAAGATGCTGATTGACTTTGTGCCCAACCATGTAGCACGACAGTATCATTCGGACGCGAAACCAATAGGAATATCTGATCTTGGGGAACATGATGATAAATCGACAGGGTTCTCTCCACAGAACAACTTCTACTACCTGCCCGACCAATCGCTCGATATCAGCGACATCGTAGATGAGCAACCAATCAGCAGTTATGTAGAGTCGCCAGCAAAGGTAACAGGAAACGACTGTGTGACAGCCCGCCCCAGCAAGAATGACTGGTACGAGACGGTGAAATTGAATTATGGAGTCAACCTCTATACCCATCAGCTCGACCCCACGATAGCCGAACAGCTCAATGAGACAGTTTCTACAGACGGCATACGTTCTTATGGTCACATTGAAAGTCATCAGCCTACTCCAAACAACACGACCATGATGTTTGCATATCCAGACACGTGGAACAAGATGCTTGACATCCTCCGTTTCTGGGCCACAAAGGGAGTGGATGGTTTCCGCTGTGATATGGCCGAAATGGTTCCTGTAGAGTTCTGGGAATGGGCTATTCCACAAATCAAGTCCGAACATAAAGGCATCATCTTTATTGCAGAAGTCTATAATCCAAACGAGTATCGCAACTACATCTATCGTGGACATTTCGACTATTTGTATGACAAAGTAGGCCTTTACGACACCTTGCGCCACGTGATTGGTGGAGGTAGCGCTTCGCTCATCACATACAGTTGGCAGTCAGTCGATGATATCGGTTCACACATGCTTAACTTTCTGGAGAATCACGACGAACAACGTATTGCATCCGAATTCTTTGCAGGAGATGCCCGCAAGGCCTTCCCCGCCCTACTCGTCTCCGCCCTCATGCGCACCAATCCGTTTATGGTGTATCAAGGACAAATGCTTGGTGTGGATGGTATGGAGGATGCGGGATTCAGCGGAAGTGACGGACGAACGACCATCTTCGACTATTGGTCGATTGATCAATTCAGACGTTGGCGAAACAACGGTCTGTATGATACTAACAAACTGACCAAAGAGGAAAAAGAAATATTTAATTATTATACGAAGGTTCTCTCTCTTTGCAACGCAGAGAAAGCCATCAGCGACGGACAATTCTACGATCTCATGTATGCCAACTATGAGAATCAGCAGATGGACACAAACCGACTGTTTGGATTTATCCGTAAAGAAGGAGACGAGACCATACTCATCGTGGCGAACTTCTCAGACGAACCAATGCAAGCTTCTGTCCGCATTCCAGCACATGCTATTGAGTTCCTGAACATGAAGACAGGTGCACGATTCGCTACAGAACTGTTGACCGGAGCAACACGCACTATCGATATCTATCCCGATCAGACGATAGACATCAATGCACCTGCGAATGGGGGAATTGTCTTGAAGTTCTAGTCGATTACTATAGTTTTACTTTTACAGGTTTTGATTCGTTGTGCATACGGTCGAGTGCTGTCACAACGAAGGTGTAACCTGTCTGGTTACCTTCGAGCAGATAGCGAGGTTCACCTACGACTGCAACAAGGTGGGTTACATCGTCAGTATTGATTTTCTCTCCTTTTGCGAAGCGATAAACAGCATACCATGCAGCCTTATCTAACTCTGTCTTTGCTTTAGGCTCTTTCCATGTAAGGTATATCTTGCCAGAACCTGACAAGCCATTTCCACTTTGGAACGAGATGGATAGTTTGCTGACTTTCTTCGGGGCATTCTTATCAATCCAAGGCATCAATGGCTGAAGGGCAGGATATTTGTGATATGCTTGCTCCAACATAGTACGGTAGTTTCCCGGATTATTGACTACTGCTGCAGCATACCATTGACAACTTCCTTGTACGTTTGAGAGACTGCGTTGGATATTGTACTTTGATATCATCTGGTGGATATTCGGATTTTGAGGATCTGCTTCCTTCACCGTACGTTCTACATCCTGACCTATATAAAGGGGACGTTTACCACAATACTGATTCCACCATTCACACAACACTTTATAGTCAGCAACCCGATAGCCTATATTCCAATAGATCTGTGGAATTAGGTAGTCAACCCATCCCTTATCCTGCCAAAGCACAATGTCAGCATAGAGATCGTTATAGTTTTGAGTGCCACGTGTTGCACTACCCTCTTTTGAGTTTGTACCGTCAGGACTATTGCGATAGATGCCGAATGGTGAGATACCGAACTTGACCCAAGGCTTCACCTTGCGGATGAGGTCGTGGATATCCTTGATAAGTTTGTTAACGTTATCGCGACGCCAATCATCGATGGAAGAAAAACCACGTGGGTCGGCTGCAAAATTAGCCTGATCGGGAATCGTTTGTCCCGCAGTTGGATAGGGATAGAAATAGTCGTCCATGTGGAGTCCATCGACATCGTAGCGCTTCAAAATGTCCTCAATGACCATGCAGGTATACTGACGGTTGACTTCGAGTGCAGGATTGAAGATGAGCAGGTCGCCATATTGGAAAAGACGTTCAGGATGGATTGCTGCAACATGATTCACAGCCACTTCCTTGGTGCCTGCAGTCTTTGCTCTATATGGATTAATCCAAGCGTGACACTCCATACCTCGATTGTGACATTCAGAAACCATCCATGCCAGAGGATCCCATCCGTCAGCTGGTGCCTTACCCTGCTGACCTGTAAGATAGCGACTCCAAGGTTCAAGGTCGGAACGATAGAGCGCATCACCCTCAGCTCGTACTTGAAACAAGATAGCATTGATGCCTGCAGACTTGAGGATATCAAGCTGACTGCTCAGCATCTGTCGCAACTGCTCTGGTGACTTACCCAGATACTGACCGTTAACACACTGAATCCAAGCACCTCGGAACTCACGCTTGGGGTGTATTTGTGCGAAACCCTGCAAGATGCTCAAAGTAAGAAGTAGGACGAGCGATAGTTTTTTCATATCATTGGAGTTTTTAATGTTTCTTTTATGATGATTAGCACTAACTTATAGGAATGGAGTCAGCAGATTACCAAACCAAGCCACGAAACGTTTCCATTTGGTCTTGGATTTCCAGTACTCATTGCTCATGGGCACACTACTCTCAATATCGGTTTCAAACATATGAGTAAGTTCTGCCGTAATCTCCGGATCAAAAATGATGGTATTGACCTCATAATCGCAACGCAAACTACGACTATCGAGATTGGACGATCCGACCGTACAGAACGAGTCATCTACCATCATGATTTTCGTATGATGGAACCCTCCACGAAACATATATACTTTCGCTCCGAGTTTCTGCATCTGACGTCCAGCATAATGGCTGGCATCTGGCGTGAGTGGAATATCGCTTTTCTCACTTAACATAATCTGCACATCTACCCCACGTTTGATACATCGCTTCAAGGCACTACGCACCTGATGGGTAGGTACAAAGTATGGATTGATGAGCAACACCTTATGTTTTGCATTGTCTAACATACTACAATAAAGTTGACGGATGGATTTATTCGTCTCACGCGGTTGACGGTCGATGATGCCAAGCATGGACTTTCCTTCCCGTTCGTTGTGCTGAGGGAAATACTTTGAACCAACAAGGATTTCGCCAGTCTCGTCTGCCCACATACGGCAAAAGATATAGTGCAAATTATTGACTGCAGGACCTTCGATACGCATATGCATATCACGCCAAGGGCCAATGCCCTCAAGGCCATTAATGTAATAATCTGCCACATTCATGCCGCCAGTATAGGCAATCTTACCGTCTATCACGACAATCTTCCGGTGGTCGCGTGGAATGATGTGATTGACCCAAGGGAAATTAATCGGGTCGAACTTCACTAACTTGATGCCCAATGAGCAAATGCTATCGTGCATAGCACGCTTCACCGGCTGGTTGTTCGATGAATTACCAAACGCATCATACATCGCACGTACCTCGACACCCTCTTTCACCTTCTCAGCCAACTCGTGATACAACAAACCAGCAATGGAATCGTTACGGAAATTGAAATATTCAAGATGAATAAAACTCTTAGCATTACGAATAGCGTCGAACAAATCTTCGAACTTCTCGTGGCCACTCTTCAGCAGCTTTACACGATTAAATTCTGTCAGTTCAATACCTTTGAAGGTCAGATAGTTCATCTCATCAATATTGCTCTGAGCAAGGAGCGAGCTACTGGTCATCGCAACCAGTAATATAGTCATTAATCGTCTCATAGTCTATTCAATAAATCATCCAATGGTGCTATCCAGTCTTCGTCCTTTCCAACCAGCAAGCCACGCATACCTACAGCTTCACATCCTTCGATGTTTCGCGGACTATCATCAACAAACACACAATCCTCAGCACGCAATCCTGCCGCATCCAACATCCTACGAAACATGGACGGTGCAGGTTTATAATCACGAAGTTGGAAACTATAATATAAATAAGGGATATAATGGCGGAGTCCATGCCCATCTCCACTGAAGGCATCACTCTCGGCCCACTGCTGCAAGAACGGATTGAGGTTGCTCAGCAGATACAAATCATACTGTTTCTGTAAGCGCAACAAAGCTTCAAGGTTTTTCTGAGGCACAGCCTTGACGTATCCCATCCATGCCCATTTAGCCTCTTCGTAGGTATATGAAGGATTGTCCACCTCAGGAAACTTACCACCCTTCTGCTGGGCTTCCAAAGCCAAGAGGCGGCAGAACTCATCTGTGGTGATTTCGCCTTTCTCCACTTGCCCGAAGATGCCCGTCTGTCCGAAGATGCTCATTTGCTGACGTGCATCGGTGATGCCCAATGCCTCGAAGCGATGCATCGCTTCATCGGGCTGAAGATGTATGACCACACCTCCGAAGTCAAATATGATATTCTTTACCATTGTATCTCTTCTATGCCGTTTGTACGTAAATATTGGTTGGTCAGACTGAAATGATGATTTCCAAAAAAACCACGATAGGCCGAAAGTGGAGAGGGATGTGCCGAACGCAAGATGCAATGGCGGTTACCATTTATCAAATAGCTCTTGCTTTGCGCATAACTACCCCAAAGGATGAATACCAGATGTTCGCGTTTTTCACTCAAGATCCGGATCACAGCATCGGTAAACTCCTCCCACCCTTGACGTTGATGCGAACCTGCCTGATGTTCACGAACTGTCAACGTAGCGTTCAGCAACAACACTCCTTGCTGTGCCCAACGAGTCAGGTTTCCTGAAGTCGGAATCGGTGTTCCGATATCGTCTTGTATCTCTTTGAAGATATTACCCAACGAAGGAGGGAAAGGGACTCCATCATTCACAGAGAAACAAAGTCCATGAGCTTGACCAGGTTCGTGATAAGGATCCTGTCCAATCAGCACAACCTTCACTTTGTCGAAAGGACACTGATTGAATGCGTTGAAAATCAACTTTCCAGGAGGATAGACCGTATAACGTGCATATTCTTGCTTCACGAAACCTACGAGTTTCGCAAAGTAAGGTTTGTCGAACTCACCCTGCAGTTGTTGTTGCCATGATTGTTCTATGTTGACTTGCATACCAAGTTATTTGAATAGTTCCTTCAATTTATTCTGCAAAGCTTCTTCACGTAGGTTCTTTGCCACAATCTTCCCCTGCTGATCCACGAGCAGATTGGATGGGATTGCCTGAATCTTATAGAGTACTGCACCTTCACACTGCCAGCCTTTCAAGTCGGAGAGTTGTGGCCAAGGCATCTGTAACTTATCTATTGCTGCTACCCAGGCTTTTTTATCTTCATCAAGTGATATGCCAACAACCTCAAATCCTTTATCGTGATATTTGTTGTAAGCATCAACGACATTCGGCATCTCTGCTCGACAAGGACCGCACCATGATGCCCAGAAGTCAATTAACGTATATTGATTCTCGGTTATGATGGACATCACACTAACAGGTTTCCCATTCACATCATTCATGGTGAAATCCGTAAACAGCCCACCTTCTGCTGCGTTCTTCATCACTTCGATCTGCTTCATTCTCTTACGATAGTGAGGACCATCTGGGTTCTTTGCTGCATATTCCTTCAACAGCAAATCTTTCGTAGCCTCGTTTGTCGGATTCTGATAGTATTCAGCAAACAAGTAATCAGCAATTCCTGTTCCCGCATGATCGACAATAAACTGACGTTTCGCTTCTAATGTTTTGGCAGTAATCGAATCGAGTTCCTGTTGTGCCTTTGCTATTTCGTCGGGTGTTCCCTGTTGATTGAGTACGATTTGCCAAGGATCATTCTGCTTTTTCTCCCAGTCGGCTTCCAACTTTTTATATTCTTCCCACAGCGGACCGTCGGGACCATGATTGACATATACAGGAGGTTTTTGGCTCTCAGGTTTGAACAACTGCACTTCAATCAATGAGTTCTCGAATGGGATGTCCGCCAATCCCATGCCTTCGTTCGAACCATTGTGGACAGGTAACACATAACAAATGCTTACTTCCTCTGCATATCCAGTAAACTCAAACTTACCATCCTTCACAATGGCTGTATCGAACGGAACAAACGAGAAAAAGCCTTCCATGTTACACAAGAACACAGTGTCTCCATCAACCGTCCCTTCAGCTGTTCCTCTGATGATGTATCCTTCGGTCTTATTGACACATGCACCCAACATACACAAGCAAAAGCCAATACAGAATCCAAATAACTTATTCATATCTACTATTAACCTCTTAAACTATTTTACCCTTCCTCCTGTTACCCAATGTTGTACATAGTATTTCGTGTTGAGATCATCAACGACAACTCCACGCGAACTGCTAGCATGGATAAACTTATTTTTTTTAAGATAAATGCCCACATGGCTAATATTATCAACCGTATTACCACCCCCAGATGTTGAAAAGAACACCAAGTCACCACTTGTCAACCCTGTACGGTTCACCTTCCGGCAATCCTGGGTGTATTGATCGACACTCCGACGATGAAGTTGTTTGTTGTAAACGGTCTTGTAGATAGCTGTCGTAAATCCTGAGCAGTCAACTCCAGCCTTCGTATTCCCTGCATATTTATAGGGAACACCGAGCCATTTGGACGACTCAATCATCAACTGCCAGTTATCGTATTCCTCTATGTCAAATCCAAGAGCGAGCCCCGCCCGTGCCAATTCTCGCATGTCCACATTCTTATAGAGTGACCTTGAAGAATGGCATGATGATAAAAACAGAACAAGGGTAAGGCAGCAAAATGCTCCCCACCCTTTCCAACTAAGGAATAACGTATTAGGATTATATTTATGCTTCTGTCGCAATCGTTTCATGATGAACATTTCCTTCGAAATATTGTTCTATCTCAGCTATCATATCAGAATCGTCCTTATTATAGTCTTTAATGATATGTCCATGTTCAAGCAGCGCCACGCGGGTACAGATGTCAAGTGTATGCGTCAGGTTATGGCTTGATACCAGAATGGTAGCACCCGTCTGCTTGTTGTAGTCTTCCAAGAGATATTTCATCGCTATCTGGCTCGATGGATCGAGGAAGTTGAACGGCTCGTCAAGAATCAGCAAACTGGGATGATTGAGCAAAGCTGCGATAATTCCAACCTTCTGTTGATTACCTGCAGAGAGATTTCTAATCAACTTGTTCTGACCACACACTTCTCCACTCATAAAGTCTTCATACCGCTTCAGCTGTTCATCGATTTCTTCTTTCGAGATGTTGTTCACTTTTCCAATGAATGAGAAGTACTCATCTGGTGTCAGATAGTCAATGAGGAAACCGGAATCGATGTGTGCACCTGTGAAAGTCTTCCAATCCTCACAATTCGAGGTGATGTATTCCGCATCTTCCGTCTTGATGGTCACATGGCCCGTATTGGGTTTCAGAAGATCGAGAATCAAACGGAAAAGTGTCGTCTTACCTGCACCGTTATTTCCCACCAATCCAAGTACGTCCCCACTATTGATGGTAAATGTATCGATATCTAATGCAACATTCTCTCCGAATACTTTCTTAAGCGTTTCGAGTTGCACGGAAACTTGACATGTTTTCATATCTTCTTATCATAAATTGTTTATAAATCG
>CAMYYX010000046.1 GCA_947303695.1 uncultured Prevotellaceae bacterium
ACTGCTCATTGGTTTGAGAACTTCACAAGTCTCAACTCCGTTCTGGGAATTGAAAATTTGAAGACGGACAATGTGACGGATATGAGCTATATGTTCTATAACTGTTCGAATTTGGAGCATTTGTTTATTAGTGGGCTCAATACATCAAACGTTACGGATATGCAATATATGTTCGGTAGTTGTTCGAATCTAAAGGATATTGAAATAGGTAACTTGTTTATTACACCGAATGTGACCAATATGGCGGGCATGTTCTCGTATTGTGAACAACTGACGAACCTCGACTTGAGTGGCTTCAACACCGCAAAGGTGACAGATATGCATGACATGTTCCATAACTGCATGAAACTGATGACCCTTAATGTGCAGAGTTTCGATACCAAAGAGGTGACGAACATGGGAAGTATGTTCTATAACTGTTCTGCTTTGACGACGTTGGATGTCACCTCGTTCAATACTGCAAAGGTGACGGACATGAGCAGTATGTTCAATCGTTGCTTGACTTTGACGACCCTCAATGTCAGCAGTTTCGACGTTGGGAACGTACTTGATTTTGGCGGCATGTTTGTGGGTTGTACAGGATTGACGGAGCTTGATTTGAGTAACTTCGATACTCATAGTGCAACGAGAATGGCAGGTATGTTTGCGGGTTGTGAGAATCTTACAAAGATTTATGCAAGTGAAAAATGGGACAACTCTCATGTTACAAGCGGAGATGATATGTTCGAGAATTGTTATAACCTGAAGGGAGGACAAGGAACGGTATATGCTCAGGATCGCAGAGGTGTTTCATATGCTCATATCGATGGTGGAGAAAACAATCCTGGATACTTCACTGATAAGAATGCACCTGCAGTTGCTGAACCTTATGCTGTATTGGATGGAAACGTGTTGGTGTTCTACTACGATACAGATAAGAATGCGATAGGTGGTATGGATATAGGACCGTTTGCTACTCGTTTCGAGAGAGGTTGGAACGATGATGCAGGAACGATTACCAAAGTGGAGTTTGATGAGTCGTTTGCTCAATATACGGGTCTGACCAGCACGGCTTATTGGTTCTTCGATTGCAATAACCTCGTAGCGATTGACGGTCTGGAGAACCTCAAGACGGACGAAGTGACAAGTATGCGTGAGATGTTCATGTACTGCGATAAACTGACGAGCCTTAATTTGAGCAGTTTCAATACAACGCACGTGCACGATATGAGTGATATGTTCTATGGCTGTGAAAGTCTGACGATTCTTGATTTGAGCAGTTTCTATACATTGAATGTGACTGACATGAGCGGCATGTTCTTCAAAAATGCGATGAGTGTCCTCGATTTGAGTAGCTTCAATACGGCGAATGTCACGAATATGATGGGTATGTTCCGTATGTGTCCTTACCTCACCACAATTTATGTAAGTGATGGCTGGATTACAGACTACGTAACGAATGGAAATGAAATGTTCATGGGCTGTCCGAACCTGAAGGGCGGTCAGGGAACTGTATTCACACAGGCCTATATGGGTGTGGAGTACGCTCATATCGACGGAGGAGCAAGCAATCCAGGTTATCTGACTGATAAGAATGCTCCTGTCGTTGTTGATGAAATAATAGCTTACGGTGTGTTGACAGACCAGATGAAGAAGATGACGCTGTATTACGATAAGAATATGGCATCGCATACGGAGGGAATGACATTGCCTTGGGGTGAGTTGCTGAATGGCTATGAATATAATCATGCACGTGAAACACTCGTGACCATCGATATCGATCCTTCGTTCGCAAACTTCAACACGTTGGAAAGCAGTGGCTACATCTTTGCCGGTTGTATGAAACTGACGGCAATCCACGGATTGCAGTATTTTGTAACCGACCACATGACGAAAATGCAAGAGATGTTCGCAAGCTGTGAGAGCCTGACGGAACTCGACCTGAGTTCGTTCAATACCTCACATGTGACAGAGATGTTTGCAATGTTCCAAGGATGTTCTCACCTGAAAACCATCATTGTAGGTCCGGGATGGACTACAGCAGCATTGACTGACGAAGGTCACGAGATGTTTGCAGGTTGTACGAGCCTCGTCGGTGAGAAGGGAACCACATATAGTGAGCCAAACTTCAATGCTGACTATGCCCATATCGATGGTGGACCAAGCAACCCAGGTTATCTGACAGGTGCAAACGTACCGGACATCACAGAGTTTGAGGTCGATGGCATCTGGTATAGAGTACGTCAAAAAGGAGACCATGAGGTGACTGTGGTTCGTGTGATGTATGCGGAAGAAGAACGGTTTGTTCCTTCAGAGGTTCAATATGAAAACATTCATTGGCACGTTACAGCATTAGGCGAGAAGGCATTTGCAGACCTTCATAATGTGGCGGTTATCGGAGTGCCGTCATCAATCGATGACATTTCTGTTGATTTGTTCAACCATTGTGACCATCTGGCAGCCATCATGTGGGAAACCAATGTGCCGCTGACATCAGCTGCGATGGGTGAGTTCAACAATCCGAACTTATTACTGTTCATGGCTAACAAGGCTGGTGCTCCTGCTGGTGTGACCAATATCATCGACATGAGTACATTCACAGCAGATAAGATTGTGCTGACGGATTCAGAATCCGGAGGAAACGACTTCTACTGCCCGGAAGCATTCAAGGCTAACGAGATCAGCTATACCCATGTCTACGATCAGGCAACGAAGATCGGAGCTTGTCAGGGATGGGAGAGCATCGTGCTGCCATTCGATGTTCAGACCTTCAGTCATGAAACGAAGGGCGAAATCTATCCAATCGCAAGCCTGCTCGACGAGCAGATAGAATATGATGGTGACAAACCATTCTGGCTCTATGAGTTCACCCAGCAGGATGAATTTGTTGAGGCTGATAAGATAATGGCGAACAGACCTTATATTATATCTATGCCAAACGACCCGGCATATTGGGACGACTATATCTTGAAAGGACGAATTACGTTCAGCGCAAAGAATGTTGAAATCTCTTCAACACATCATGCATGGCCGGTAGAAGGCAATAACCGATATTTCGTTCCTAACTTCAAGAACGATGACTATTATAATCCTGACATCTTCCTGCTGAATGTGGGTGATGAGTACGAAGGACATAAGCCAGGAAGTGTGTTCTCAGCAGAACGCGACAACAGGAAGGCACATCCGTTCGAGGCATACTTTGTGATGAACGGTAATCCTGCTAAGCGTTACATCAACATCTTCGACAAAGATGCATCGTCCATCCGCGAGATACCTGCTAATAGTAGGACAATGAAGGGTGCGTATGACTTGATGGGTCGCAAGATGGATAGCGAGACAACATTGCCAAGAGGCATCTATATCATCGATGGCAAAAAGGTGATGGTGAAATGATAAATGAAAAATGTAAAAATTATAATAATAGTAAATTGTAAATAGTCAAATAGTAAATAAGAATATGATGAAAAAAAGTTTCTTGCTCTGTGTGGTGCTTTTCATGACGATAGCTGTGAAAGCCCAACTGACGGTAGATAATTTTGCGCAGCGTATCAACGACCAGAGTGGTATGGCTACGAATATCACTGTCAGAGACCCGAACGGAGATCGTTGCGCATTGATCAAAGTTTATGCTCCGCAAGTCGACGGTTTCAGTTTCTATGGTGGTGTCACCAGTGGATTCTTGACAACTGAGACTCACGGTAACGAGATTTGGGTATTTGCTCCTGCATCTGCTCAGTCCATCACCATCAGTCACGCCCTCTTCGGACGTATCGAGTACGAGTACCCTGTTGCTTTGGGTAAGGGTTCTACTTATGAGTTGCTGCTCAATGTGGGTAGTGGACGATTTGTGAATATCAACAGTACAGGAACGACAGAGGCCCGTGTCACCATCGATGGTAAGTATGTTGGTGTAACACCTATCTACAATCACTACATGCCTTACGGAAAGTATCAGGTTGTTGCTGAGAAAGACCGTTTCGAAGGCCGTACAGAGATAGAGGTGGTACAAAAGAAGAAAGGTGATGTGAACCAGCAGTCGTTCAATATCCAGATGATTGACCAGACTCCTCATTACGGAGACGTGACGGTTACGGTGAATGACCCCAACGCTGAAATCTTCTATCAAGGTGAACGCGTAGGTGCCGGCAATTGGAAGTCGATGCTGAAGGAAGGTACGCATGAGGTGACTACCCGTAAGGCTGATTGCGATGATGCGGTGACCATCTTCACTGTGAAACCGCAGACCCAGAACGACATCACGGCTGATGCACCTGTTCCTCATACGGGTAACATTCAGATTTTCACTCGTCCACGTAATGTCGTTGCTACCTATGACGGAACAAACACGGTTGACTTGACAGAAACGAATGTGTTACCAGTTGGTACCCACCAGTTCGAGATTTCGCGTAAGGGTTATGTGACATCCTATCCAAACATCCTCGTCCGTCACAATGAGACGACAGTGGATACCATCGCTTTGGAGCCAATCAACTACGTGAAAGAGAAGTGGGCATTCTACTTCGGAGTAGGATACACATTGAGTTCGCTTTCAGGACTGACTACCTATGCAGGTGCCGTTTGGAATCATATCGATGCTCAGTTGTCATACACTTTGGGACTGAGCAAGTCGAAGAAAGCATATATGTATACGAATGTTTTTGGCGAAGGTCATGATCTGAAGAGTGTCAATGATTATAAGATGAATGCTTTCGCTTTTCGTGTCGGTTATCAGATTCGTCTGATTCCACGTGTCGGCATCACTCCACAAGTGGGTGTGATGGCTCAGACACTCTCTAGCAATTTGATTAATGGAACCACCAAGTATGCTGATGGCGCTAAGGCAACGAGCCTGACCCTCGGTGCAAAGATTCTGGGTGTTCCTGCTCATCGTGTTTATGTGTTCCTGACACCAGAGTTGGCTATACCAATCAGTAAGGATGATACTTTCGATAAAGCAGCCAAAGCAGGAGACTTTAGCGCAGGTGGATTCTCTGTTAGCTTGGGTGTCCTCCTTAACTTTGGAAAGTAAAAGGGAAGGTAATAAAATAGTAAATGGGAAACTTTTGGAGCAGCGAGAGCCATCAAGCTTGCTTGTTTGGCCGAGTCGTGACAAAAGAGAACGAAGTTAAATAGTTAAATAGTAAATAAGATGATGAAGCATAAAAAATATAGCATAGTGATGATGCTGCCAATCATAGCAGCAGTCATGACCGCTTGTAGCGGAGACAATCTCGAGGCAGATGTTGTCAGCGGTGACCATCTGGCAGCAGGAACCGTTATCAATGTCAGCGGTGAAGCTTCTAAAGACCATGTTATTCCGGTTGAGGCGAATTGCGCATGGACGGTTACTACAGATGTCAATTGGATTACCATCACTCAACCTGCAGCAGGTAGAGGTAGCGGTAGCCAAAATATCTTGTTCGATGTGGCTGCCAGTACGATACCGACTACTCAGACTGGTACTATCACCATCAAGACGGGTGATGGCATTGAACGTATTGTCACAGTCAATCAGCGTCCTGGTGCCATTGTAGTGGTTCCGTCGCCTGCATCGATGTTCTTCATCTATGAGGGTGGTACTCAAACCCTTGAGGTCTATAGTAATTCTCAATGGACAGCTACCAGTTCAATAGATTGGTTGACCATCAATGACGGGCAATCAGTGAATGGTGAAGGTGATCAGCAACTGACCATTCGTGCTAAAGAAAACACAAATTCAGATGCGATCATTGGTGCTATCACACTCACGGATGTCGATCATAAAGCAGCTCCTGTAACGGTTTACGTACAGGTTGGTGGACGTACTCCGAAGTTGCAACTTACGCCTGCAAACGAAGTAAGTGCAGCAGGTGGTATCGCCTCCTTTGGTGTCATATCAAACTTCTATTGGCAAGCAACCGTGACAAGTCTTTCTCCTGAAGGAGAATGGAATTGGACACGCTTCGTTGATAATGACCAGTTGGCGATGTATGGAAGCCCAAATAGTGAACCTGTTGATGCAACCATGGAATTCGACCCGAACCCATCGCTTGAGGAGCGTGTCGTAACCATCGTCGTGTGGACTGATTCACCGATAGGAAATAATGTCAATCAAACCATTCAAATCAAACAGCGTGGTGCTACTATGCCAGTTGTTTATCTGCCACATACCACCAATATAAAGATGGATGAAGCAACACTGACTTTCAGCGCCACTTCAGAAGCCTTGCCAATCACAGCATGTGGAGTGCTGTATGCAGAAGATCCTCATATGGTTGACCAGGGTTCACGTGCAGTTGGTACTCTTAACGGAGAGGAAGCAACGGTGACGATACCTAACTTACACTCAGGAACAACCTATTATGTGAAGGCATTCGCTACGACTGCTGTCGGAACCAGTTATAGTGAGACAATGTCGTTCACGACCCGTCTGACACCAGGTCGTGGTGATAATCAGACACCATAAATAAAGTTTAAAGTTGATAGTGTAAAGTTAATAGTTTAAAGTTGACGAGTAAATAACTTAAAGGGAAAAATAGTAAATGGTAAATAGTCCAATAGTAAATAAGAATTTGGTTCGTATATTAGGTGTGTGCTTATTGCTGGCTATTCCTTATATGGTCTGCGCACAGAACCTGCGAGAGAATCAGCGTAAAGCCCAAGCGATTCAAAACGATGGTCAGCGTTACATGTGGGGATTCGGTGATGGTGCAAACGTGAATGAGGCAACGCAGAATGCCAAGCAGGATTTGCTCACTTCGATTTCTGCTAGAGTCGTGAGCGACCAGACTTCTACGATGCGGAATGTGCAGAACGGACAAGATGTGCAGACCGAGATGGAAGATGTGAATGTCATCAAAATCAAGGCTGCCGGTCAGCTTAAAGGAACTCATGTGCTGATTCTTTCCAATCCGCCTCAGTGTCGTGTGATGGCTTATATGGAGAAAGCGCAACTCGACAGCACCTATCAGGCACGTCGTCAGCGTGTGGTACAACATTGTATCGATGCTCAGAATGCTGAGAAACTGGGTCGTATCGATGATGCACTCCGTTTCTATTACTGGGGGCTTTGCCTGCTCAAGAGTGTGGAGGATGCAGGCAATGTGAAGTACAACGATCATATGCTTATCACATGGATTCCTCAGCAGATGCGTGATATCTTCCGCAACCTCAAGACCGAGGTGGCTGAAATCGATGGACAGAACATCAAACTCTTTACGACCTATAATGACCAGCCAGTGGCAAGTCTGGACTTCCGCTATCATGACGGATTGCGGATGAGTGACCTGAGTCATGCTGCTAAGGATGGTATGTCGTATGTGACTACCATTAAGTCGTACGATGAGAACAAACTGCATCTGCGCTACGAATACGAGTATCGCAATGAGATGCGTAATGATCCAGAGTTGGAGTACTTGATGAATATGTATGGTGATAGTAACTTCCGTGAGGCAAATGCTACTGTGGACTTTGGTGATAAGAAGAAGATGAAGGAGGTGAAAGCTCAGTTCGAGGAAGTGGCTCAAGAACAAGCTACACCCACCAACGCATTTATGAAGCGTACACAGGCGAAGGACTTTACGAAGACGGTAATGAGCATTGCTGATGCGATTAAGACAAAGAAATACGACTCGGTGAAGAGCAGTTTCACTCCTGAAGGATATGAGATGTTCGACCAACTTATCCATTATGGAAATGCAGAGATTCTGACCATCCCTGAGTTGCATTGTTTCCCATATCGTGACAAGATCATCTGTCGTAGCATCCCGATGCGGTTCACCTATAAGAACAACAAACGAGTATTCATTGAGGATGTGACCTTTACCTTCAATGCTGACGATTTAATTGAGTGTGTGGCTTTCGGTTTGGATAAACCAACCCGTGAGCAAATCTATACCGATCAGCATCTTGAATATTGGGGCGATAGCACCTGTACGCTGTTGGCAACCTTTATAGAGAACTACCAGACTGCGTTTGCCCTCCATCGTCTCGATTACATCAAGAGCATCTTCGACGATGAGGCCGTCATCATCACCGGTCACTTGTTGAAGAAGGCATCAGGCACGAAAGCTGCCAGTGAAGGGAAAAACATTACCATCAAGACAACGAACAACCAGAAGGCCACTTATACCAAGATGGATAAGGAACAATATATGGAGCGACTCGAAGCCTGCTTCAAACGGAACGAGTTCATCAATATCCATTTCAGCGATTGTATCATGGATAAGATGTACGATGCCCGATTTGGTATCAACCTTCGTCAGGACTATTTCTCTAGCACGTATAGCGACACAGGATTCTTGTTCCTCTTGGTAAACGTGTCCGACCCCGAGATGCCACTCATTCAGTATCGTACATGGCAACCCGATCGCGACCCCGGAGTGTTTAATACGAAAGCTGCAGCTGACGATCCACGTCGTGGACTTGTCACAGCTGGATTGATACAGTAATCAGAGATGAAACGAATCGTATTGCCATCTGTTGTGGTTATGTTCGGACTGTTGTTGACATGGGTGAGTTGTGCCACCAAGAAGATGCCTGAAGCCGAACTTGTAAGCATCCGTTATACCCAATCGGGTACGATGGCTGGCTATATCTTCGAGGGCGAGATGAATAAGGACAAGAATGGAGAGATGGTACTCAGGTCCATGAAGGAGTCGTACGGACCTCTCTTCGAGAAACACCTCACAAAGGAAAATGTACAGCGTTTCCGCAAGATTATCGAGGAAGAGAAGATGTATGCTTATAAGGAGCGATATCTTCCATCGATGGAAGTGCTGGACGGAGAAGGGTGGAGCTTTAGCGCAAAGTTTGCTGACGGAAGCTCTATTGGTTCTCATGGCTCGAATGCATGGCCTAAAGGAAATGGTTTAGGGCGCATCCGTGCGTATATGGAGCAATTAGTTGAGGATGGTGTACAAATAGAACAAGTTGACGAAGAGTAATCGTCAACTTGTTTTGTTTTTTCTCTTATCCCACCACACAAACAAACCTGCTAAAATCGTACCGCTGATGCTGTGCCATGCACAACTGATAGCACAAGGAAGGACTGCAAGAGGTTGAGCTGCGAAGAAATTGCCAGCCAACACAGTAGCAAGTCCTGCATTTTGCATACCCACCTCTATACTGATGGTGCGTTTCTTTGCTTTGTTGAATTTGGAGACAACACCAGCTAAGTAACCAAGTAGGTAACCGAGGGTGTTGTGACAGAGTACCACAGCAAAGGTCCAGATGAAGAGCACAAAACCACGGGAAATCAGCTCGTCGTGAACGGTCGAGATCACTCCTCCTACGATACAGGCCAGACAGACGACGCTCAGTCCTGGCATCAACGATTGGATGGTAGGGAAGCTCTTGCGTTTAGAATATACGTAGTTCAGGAAACAACCGATTCCGACAGGTATGATGGTGACAATCAGGATGTTGACGAACATACCGATGGCATCTATCTCGATAATCTCTCCTGCTGTCTGTTCCATCAGCAGGGGTGTCATGACAGGAGCGAGTAGGGTAGAGGCACACGTCATACCTACAGAGAATGCTACGTCTCCATGACAGAGATACGACATGATGTTGCTCGATACACCTCCCGGACAGCATCCTACCAGCAGGATTCCCAATGCCAATGCCGGTTCAAGATGGAACACCCTTACCAGCAGCCAGGCCACACAAGGCATGATGAAGAATTGGGCAACGGCACCAATCAGAATGTCGAACGGACGTTTCGCCAGAATGCGGAAATCATCTGTTGTGAGGGTCAGTCCCATCGTCAACATGATGATACCCAGTATCACCGTCTGTGTCGTACCACGTACCCATACAAACATGTCGGGTAGAAAAAAAGTAATGATGGCAATTGCGGTAACAAATAATGAAGCATGTGCAGCAAGTAGCTGACTGATTTTCTGTAGTAAAGCTAACATGTTTATATTTCCTCTAACCTATAGTGATTACACCTTCTCGTCCATGTACAGGAAGCGTTTGATGCTCTTCTTTGGCGTCTTCTCGAATTCCTGCTCCATGATCTTGATTCCTGCCAGATGTTCGTAGGCAGGGAGTTCTTGATTCACGTCTTTGCGTACGCTTTCCATCGCGGCTTTCATGTCGGTCACATGCATCTTCTCCGCTTCGTCAGCATCTGGGAAGACGAGGGCATAAAGTCGGTCTTTGTTTTGTATCACCACACTCTCTGCCACCAGCAGTTGGGCATTGAGCTTGTCTTCTATCTCTTCGGGATAGATGTTTTGTCCGTTCGGACCAAAGAGCATGTTCTTCGACCTACCGCGAATATAGAGGCTTCCGTCACTTGCGATAACTCCTAAGTCACCCGTATGATACCATCCATCAGCATCGAGAGCCTCGCGGGTAGCTTCTTCGTTCTTGAAATAGCCCAGCATCACACCGTCGCCTTTGACGAGAATCTCACCCACCTCATTTTCAGGGTCGTTGCTGTTGATGCGCAATTGCATGCGGTGGATGGCACGTCCGCAACTGCCTTGAGGGAAGTCGTACCAATGAGCATAGGTAATCAGTGGGGCACATTCGGTGGTACCATAACCTACGGTATATCTGAATCCGATATCTTTCAGGATGTTCTCCACATCTTCTGAGAATGCAGCACCTCCGATAATCACTTCGTAGAACCGGTTACCGAATGCTTTCGTCAGCTTGCGGCAGATACGGCGTTTGATTTGCGTACCAATGATTGGCAGATGTAGCAAAGTGCGGATACGCACATCCTGTAGTTTCGGAACGACAGCCCGGCGTATGATTTTCTCGATAATCAGTGGAACGGAAATGACCAACGTAGGACGTATCTCCGAGAAGGCTTTGAAGATCAGGGTAGGGGATAGCTTCGTGAGGAAATAGATGTGCATACCCATGCATATCTCACTCAGTATTTCAAATGCCAATCCGTACATGTGAGCCATCGGAAGGATGCTGACCACCGTTCCGTTGTGAGCAATATGGTCGTTCAGTTCGTCAATACCGAACCGCACGTTGTTCCACAGGTTCTTCTGCGAGAGCATCACACCTTTCGACTTACCGGTCGAGCCCGATGTATAATTGATGATGGCCAGTTCGTCACCCGCATTGGCAACGTAGTGAATATCTTCGGGTTTCAATCCGTTCGGATAAGCTTCATTGTATAGTTGGGTTAACTGACCCATCAACGTGTTGAGTGCTTCATCGTTCGTCATCAGGACGGAGAAGTCTTGCAGATTGATGACTCCGATAAAATTGTCGGTCTCTATCTGCAGGCCCTCATTCTCAATCTCTTTCCAGTTGTTGTCGCTGGCAAACAGCAGTCTTGATTCCGAGTGGTTGATGATGTTCTGTGCCTGTTCGGGTTTGAATTCATGAAGGATAGGAACAGCGATGGCGCCATACGTAACCGTTGCGAAGAACGCTACTGCCCAATGCGAACAGTTCTTTCCGCACAACGCAATCTTTTCGCCTGGCTTGATGCCTATCTGACGGAATAATAGGTGGAACTGTTCTACTTGCTGAGCCACGTCAGCATAGCTGAATGTCTGTCCTTGATAGTCCGTCAAAGCAGGGCGGTCCCAATGACGCTTGATAGTTGATTCAAAAAGCAGATTGAAACTTTTTTCTTGTTCGCTATATTCCTTCATGTTGCCAACATGTTTATTTATTTTTGCAAAGATAATGAATATTTACCATTTAACTATTTACCATTTACCATTTTTTTACTATTTTCTCATTTTTACATTATATTATTTTTTCATTTTTACAATTTTTGATAAAATTTTCACGTTCGACAATAATAATACATTCTTATTGTGCTCACTTAACCAAATTTTTCATTACCTTTGCAACATCTTTTAATCAATAACAACGAAACCAATGAAGAAACATTTGACTACAATTATGTTTATTGCAGCCGGTCTCATGATGACTGCATGTGGTAATAAGGCCGGGAACAGCGATAATCAGGACTCAACGAAAGTTGCTGAAAACACAAAGCAAGAAGTTACAGCAGAGGAAGAAGATGAAGACTTCGGAACTCCCGAACGTACCATCGTTTCCATCCGACAGACATGGACAGATAAGACCCTCAAGGTCGATGCTGATAAGTCCAAAGCAAGTATCAAGGATTTTGCCTTGGCTTTCTGTAAGGCATATTCTCAGTGTGAAACCAACGAGGCTATGCGACAGTATCTCAGCGATCCTGAGACTGCCAAGGAGAACGAGTATCGTGTCGAAATCGTCAATCCTGAGTCTGGTCATCCAATAGGATTTGAGATGTACTGCAAACCTACCAACGGCTTCATCCGCTGTTTGGAAGAGGTACAGACCGACCGTTTCACCTACCTTTGTTATTGGAATCGCAAGAATGGTCACAAACTCGTTGCTGCCTACAAGGAAGAGTGCTGGGAAAGTGTAGATTGGGATCAATGCCTCATTTGTTTCTATGACTACGACCCTGCTACGGGCGTCATGACTCCCGAACCATCTCTGACCAAGATGATTGAAGAGCGCATGAAGCAGTTCGAATTATGCTATTATATCTATCTGCCTGAAGAGGGCAAGGACATCGAAGTCCTCGGTGTTGACAGTATGGAGGAAGATGCATGTGCAGACGAAACATTTACACTGAAGTGGGACGGCATGACCTTCATCTGGGAAGAATAATCAAAAAATCTATTTTTAACCAATAAACAACAAGAACAATGAAAAAACTTTTAACAGCAATGATGCTTGTTGCTTTCGTCGCAACTGCGAAAGCACAGTTCGGATTCGGTGCTGCTCAACAGCAGAACGGAGAGCCTAAGGCTCCTGAATTGGAGTATGTAGTACGTCTCAACGTAACCCTTGGTCAGGCCTATTCATCAGGCAACAACGGTAAGGGTACTCGCA
>CAMYYX010000047.1 GCA_947303695.1 uncultured Prevotellaceae bacterium
ACTCATCGGTGCCGAAGCAGTTCTGGTCGTAGTCCATCCACATCCAGTGTGCCCAGCGTTCACGGTTCTCCTGTGGACCGATACCCCATTTCCAGTCGTACTGAGCCACGTAGCCACCACCAGGCCAGCGCAGACAAGTGGGGTGCAATTCCTTGACTGCCTGCAGGATGTCGGGACGGAAACCTCCCAGATTGAGACCCGTCTGAGTCGTCATCGTCGCCATATCGACCTGAACCGTTCCGTTCTTCACCATGATGACGAAATCAGCATCACAGCTAACCTTAGTTATCTTCCTAATGATCTGGGCGTTGTGTTGATCGGCGGCGCGGCGTTGTGCATCAGTTAAATTGACAACGCTATCTTCGGTGATTCGGAGTTCACCTTCGATTCTCTCGGGAACAAGCGTGAATTCATATTTCTTCCAGTCCTTGCTGACTTTAAACGACTGGCGAGCGATGATATTGCCTTTTGTGCTACGCAGTCCAACAATCAGTTCGCCCTTACCCTTCGCATAGATGGAGCCTACTAATTTATCGCCATCAATGTCCAACGGACCTTGGAAGATGCCAGCCTCGGTCTTTCCTGCAGAAATCTCCTGAGAGTAGCGCATGTTCACGGCATCATCCTTCACGAGACGATACTTGCCACCCTCGCCAAAGGAAGTCCATTGCTGAGCCACAGCAGGAATCTTTACATCACCAGGTGTGCCTTCGAACAAAGTCTTGCCATCAGCAGAAGTCAGTTTGATATTGCGATAGGTAGCCTCGGTGTAATTCACCCAGAAGGTCACAAAATTCTGTTCTGCCTTCTCCAGATTGTCATAGCTGACCACCTCCTTGCCGTCCCAATAGACCGTCACCTTGCTGCCGCGACTCTCTACACGCAGCTTATGCCACTTTTGCTCCTCATTTACCTGCTCTTTCGTAGCAGGAGCCGATACCAATGGGGTGAGTGTGTTCATGCGACGTCCTGGACGTCCACCAAAACCTTGCATCTCGCGCACTTCCATCGAACAGATGGAGAAATCGGCTGTGGCGCTCTGCTGTTGCAGCCGGGCACGTGCAGCAGCCTCATTAGCAGCATCAATCTGCGACTGGGTCTGAGCAGGCGTGAAGGTGCGGCTCTCATAATAAGGGTCGTGGATGCGAACAAAGTAAGGAGTGCCGTCAGCCTTGTTGCGGATGGCGAATCGAATGTCCATCAGACCACCGCTCCAACTGCGACGAGCCAACTTGTAGGCACGCCAGTTCACGTCCATCGTCAGGTCGAAGTCACAGGTGTTGATGCTATCGATCTTGAGGGGTTGCTCATAACGGGTAGGTGAATGCAGCACTTGGTCATCGTCCATAAACCATCCGTCGAAATAACCGTCACGCGGATGGATACCTGGATATTGCTCAGGCTCGAACGAACGTTCCTGAATCAGTTCCTGCCACACACCATTATTGGCGCTGAAATAGATGTGTTCGAAGAGCTGTCCGTAGAGCATCTCGTCGATGATGCCTGATGGCGTCTTGCTCTCAACCGTAATTGCATACTCATTCTGTGCTTTGATTTGGCAGCATGCAATCGCTACAAAGACTAAAAAAAGGATTTTTTTCATTTTCATTTATTTTAAGATATTGACTTTGTTATAGTTTTCGTTTGTTCCTGCCCGTTGAAGGAGACCCCTGAAATTATTTCTTCTTATACCAGAAGAAGTATTGGTTTTGTTCCTTCTTCTGCTGTGGCGTGCGGGCCGAGTAGACGGGTTCAAGGGTGTAAGGATGGAAGCCTGTGTACCACGTCTCGGTGCTGACGGTCATCGGTGTGGGGGTGAAGTCCTGCACCTGTTCAAGCTTGTAGCCCATGCGGCGTGTCAGGTCTGCCAACTGTGCCATGTCCTTGTTGGTGCAGCCAGGGTGACTGCTGATGAAGTAGGGGATGAGTTGCTGGTTGAGGTGAGCCGATCGGTTCACTTGGTCGAACAGGGCTTTGAAGTCGTAGAACAGTTGGAATGATGGTTTGCGCATGAGTCGCAGCACGGCATCGCTCGTGTGTTCGGGCGCTACCTTCAACCGACCGCTCACATGGTGTTCAATCAACTCGCGTGCATAGCGGTGGTTCACCTTATTTATATTTATATCGCCAGTGTCGTGAAGGATGAGATCGTAGCGCACACCGCTACCGATGAGGCTTTTCTTCACACCACGTAATGCATCGACGGCATGATAGATGTCGAGCAGGGCGCTGTGGTCTGTGTTGAGGTTAGGGCATACGCGTGGATGGATACACGACGGTTTCTTGCATTGTTCGCACACTTTCAGGTTCTTGCCATGCATGCCGTACATATTGGCACTCGGTCCTCCAAGGTCGCTGATATAACCTTTGAAGTCGGGCATAGCGATGATTTGCTGCACCTCGCGCAAGATGCTTTCCTTGCTTCGTGAAGCGATGAATTTCCCCTGATGGGCGGAGATGGTGCAGAAGGCGCAACCGCCGAAACAGCCACGATGCATTGTGACCGAGAACTTAATCATGTCGTATGCCGGAATGCGCTTACCGTGGTATTTGGGGTGGGGCAGACGTGTGTAAGGTAGGTCGAACGAAGCATCGATTTCTTCGGTCGTCATCGGTGGGTAAGGCGGATTGACCACGGCGTACTTGCCGTCGACCTCCTGTAGCAATCGTTGCGCGTGTACCTTGTTCGACTCTTCTTCAATATGACGGAAGTTCTCAGCCTGCTTGCGCTTGTCGTGCAGACACGCTTCGTGACTGTGTAGCACGATGTCCTTATCCGTTATTTTCACCTCGTGCTTCGCCATCAGCATCACTGTCTGCAATTGCGGATGTCGCATCATCACATTCCGAAACATCTGATTGTCCACAGCCTCTAAACCCGTCGACAGCAGTTCGTCGTTGAGCACACGGATGATATGCTGCATGGGTCGTTCGCCCATTCCGTAGATGAGCAAGTCGGCTCCGCTGTCCACGAGGATGCATTTCTTCAGGCAGTCCTGCCAGTAATCGTAGTGGGTGAGTCGTCGCAGCGAAGCTTCGATGCCGCCAATTACGACAGGCGTTTCAGGGAACAATTGTTTCAGTCTTTGCGTATAGACTATCGTCGGATATTCAGGCCGTTTGTCGTGTCGTCCGTCAGGACTGTAAGCGTCCTCAGAACGCAGACGTCGTGCTGCAGTGTATTTGTTCACCATCGAATCCATGCATCCGGGCGAGATGGCGAAGAACAGGCGTGGACGTCCCAGTTTCGTGAAGTCGCGATAGTCGCCGTGCCAGTCGGGCTGTGGAACGATGGCGATCCGCATACCCTCTGCTTCAATGATACGGCCGATGACAGCTGCAGCAAAGGAAGGATGGTCCACATACGCATCGCCCGAGAACAGGATGACATCCAATTCGTCCCATCCTCGTTGTTCCACCTCCTTCTTCGTGGTAGGTAGGAACTGTGAAAAGTTGTTGTGGCGCTCCCTCTCCATACTGTCTGCTAAAACACAAAGGGATGTCCGTTGGGGCATCCCTTGTCGTATGAGTTATTTCATGATGTTCTTGATTTTCTCTGTAGCCTGATCGTAGGCTTTCTCCCAGTCAGTATCGAGCGAGAAGGGAGTGTAGGTCTGCTTATCGTTCACGTAGACATAGGTGGTTTCCTTATCGGTGTCGTTGAACAGCGGATTATTGAGCGAAGCATCACGATAGCAGGCAATCACCTCAAGACGTTTCTCGGTTGAGATAGCTCGTGCCTTGATGATGTTGGTCTCGAAGTCGGTGATGAACGACGCCAGATTCACAGCTTGTGAGTCATAGAAATAGCTGTCCTTGGTCAGACCACGTTTCTTCACTTGATTGGAGATGTAGTTGAGTACAGTGATCTTATACTGATTGATTTGAATCTGCTGGTCGTTCGACGCAGCATTGTTGACTACTGCTGTTGCGTTGTCAAATACTTTCTTATAGAGACTCTGTGCGCTCACTGTCAAATAGGTTGAGGCTGCCATCATCATGATTGTCAGGATAATTTTGTTCATAGTCAATCTGTTTATATTGTTTGTTATTATTCTGTTCGTCGACTGCAAAGATACAAAATATTTACAATTTAACCATTTACCATTTACTATTTTTGTGTAATACGTTGGTTATTTGTGAAAAATTAACATAATCCTTATGATATTATTAACTATTTGAGGTTGTTCCACGTGGCATTATTACCTTCGCTGTCTGCATAGATGAAGTAGGCCTGTAGCTCGGGATGTCGTTCGAGTAAGGCTTGTGCGCTGTCCAATCCCATCACCATGAAGGCTGTTGCATAGGCATCTGCTGTAGCGCAATCTGCCGCCAAAACGGTAGAGGAAAGGATGCTATGCTGAACGGGATAACCGGTACGTGGGTCGATGGTGTGTGCATAGCGTTTGTTGCCTTCTACGTAGAAATTGCGGTAATTGCCAGAAGTGGCCATGGAGATGTCGGTGAGGTGGAGTATCTCTTCGACTTCGTTGTTCTGACCTGTAGGGTCGGGGGTCGGTGTGATGATACCGATGTTCCATGTCGATCCTTGTGGATTGATTCCGCGTACACGTACCTCTCCACCGATTTCGACCATGTAGTTGGTAATCTGTTTCGATTCGAGCATGCGTCCTACTGCATCGACTCCGTAGCCTTTCGCAATGGCTGAGCAGTCGAGCATGACGGCTGTGTCGCTCTTCACGATGCGGTCATCTTGCAACGTGACTTTCTCGATGCCTACGTGGGTCAGCAGATTGGCGATGAGTGAATCTGTTACATTCTCCTTGTTCTTGAATCCGAATCCCCAAGCATTAACCAAAGGTGCAACTGTAATGTCGAACGCTCCGTCAGTTTCTGCAGATATCTGTTTCGCAAGGGTGAATACATCGCGGAACATCGCATCGGTAGCATCGTTCGTGCCGTTGTTGATGGCTGTGATGACGGATTCCTTGTTGAAAGGTGAAAGTGATGCATCGACCTGTTGCAACTCCGCCTCAATACTGTCCTGTAGGTTGCCAGTGTATTGATAGGTGACATGGTAGAAGGTTCCGAAAATTGCACCTTCGCATCGCTGGTATTCTTTTGATTGTGTTGATTTTCCTTCTTGAGTGGGATTTTTGATGATGAAGATGGTTCCTGCGATGAGGGCAAGCAGCAGAAGAATGTGCCACCATCGTATGCGGTGGGGTTCTGCCTTACGGTCGAGTTGACTATTCATATCGTCGTATAGTTTCTTCAAAATAGACATATTATTATAATTTATAATGTATAATGTTCAATGAGTGTTTTTATGCCGATTCCGATGAGGATGATGCCTCCGATGAGTTCGGCAGGGAACTTGAAGCGACGGCCAATAAGGATGCCGATGCAATTGCCCAAAGGTGACATGAGGGAGGATATAATTCCAATAATAATGACAGGGAATATTATTTCTTGGAGATGGGATAGTCCGATGCAGGTGAACGAAGCGCCAACAGCTAACGCATCAATACTGGTTGCAACAGACAAGAGCAGGATGGTAGTTAGCTTTTTTGGATCAAAGCTGCTTTGTTCATTGGACCTGAAGTAGTCGATAATCATCTTCGTACCGATAAAGGCAAGCAGAGCAAAGGCAATCCAATGACCATATTGATCAATGAACCAAGAAAAGAAGAAGCCACATGCCCAACCAATCATGGACATCATTGACTGGAACAATCCAAAGAAAAGGGCCATGAGCAATAGTGTTCGGATATGAAACTTTTTAAGTGTCAGACCTGATGCAATACTGACACTGAAGCAATCCATTGCTAATGCAAATCCAATTATTATTTGTTCAAGAATGCTCACTTCGTAGTTTTAGATTTCTTTTTCTTTCCCCAATTCAAGTCGAAGATGAGGTTGTAGGTTCCTCCCCAACATGATGTATCGGTGGTTGTTCCATAACCTGGTATGTAGTAGGGCTTGGCATAGTCAGGTTGTCCGATTTTTATTTGTTGCTTAAAACGTACACTCCATCCCATGTGGAAATTGCGCCATATCTTGGTCTGAACACCAAACACAAGTTCCAACCAACTGCTGTTTGAACTAGCGTTCTTGTAGTTGAATGGTGCTGTGCCACCCCAGATGGGGTCGGTCATGTTGGGACCGCTCATGTCGAATTTCAGCGAGCTGAATCCGTAGCGTGCTCCTACAAACAGACGGTTATCCTGATATTTGTTTTTTAGTATGTTGAAGTCGAGACCGATACGGAAAAATGGTGCGTTGGTCGAATACGAGATGTTGGTTTCCACATCTGTCGTCTTACAAGTGCCATATCCCACTTCGATAATCGGAAAGTAGGTGTTCTTCAGGTTCAGGCGTAGGGCACCTTCCACGCTACCATAGTCAGAGAAGAGGTAGAATGCGGGACCGAGGATATCTCCAGAGAGGGTGAATCCCATAAAGAGGGGGAGAGGTGGTTGCTCTGTCAGTTCTGCTATATACTTCGTAGGACGTATGGTGTCCGATTCGTTTTCCACCACGATGGTTTCTTCCTGAGCGGAAAGCGTACTCACACATACCAACATGAGTACCGAGACAATCGTCTTACTCCACCACGCCGTTGAAATAAATCCTGATGTTTTCATTTCCTTCATAGTCTACGAGTGGATTTTTGATTTCAATATGGTCAATGGCGGCATCAGTCGCGCGAATGGAGCGGAGATGATGATAAACGTGTGTACCGCATTCAGGCAGTTCCACGTGGGCAAAACCTTCGTGTTCGATGATGATGGTGTCGTTACCTGATATGCTACTATAATCGAATATCAAGGTGTCTGCCTTGTTGAAGTAGCTCATGGGTACTTGTATGAACGAACGATCGGATGCCTTGTTCACCAGAACTGTATCTTTACGGACTGTACTAACGGTCTCAGAGTAGCCTGCGTTGATATAGGCAGAGTCGCGTTCGTCGAACGTCATCGTTTGGTTGCCCAGCTTCCGATAAGTATAGATTGTCTTATGTCCAGGGAGCAACGTGCTTACAGTGAACGGGTCGCCATACTTGATGGCCACTCCATTCTGGTCATAGAAATAATAGTTACATAACACGATACTCTCAAGCGGACAGTTGTTCGACGAGCAGGCGAGTAGGGTAGTGAGAGACAATATACACAAGAGTTTCTTCATCGTCAAATCACCTTGCTTATCTGATAGTTGTTTCGCTCAACAGAGTTGCGACTGATCATGTCGCCCAGGAATCCGGTAAGGAATAGCTGGGTGCCAATCAGCATTGTTGTGAGTGAAATATAAAAATATGGAGAGTCTGTTACCAGTCCCGGATTATTTCCGTTATACAGGCAAATCAGCTTGTAGGCTCCTACTACGATGGCTGCAATGAAACCGATGAGGAACATGATGCTTCCTAGGAATCCGAACACATGCATAGGTTTGCGTCCAAAGGTGCTGATGAACCACAGCGACATCAGGTCGAGATAACCGTTCACGAAGCGGTTCCAACCCATGAACTTCGATACTCCATGTTGACGTGCCTGATGATGTACAGGTTTTTCGCCAATTTTGCTGAACCCTGCATTCTTTGCCAGATATGGAATGTAACGATGCATCTCACCATACACCTCGATGCTCTTGATGACATCTTTCCTGTATGCTTTCAGTCCGCAGTTGAAGTCGTGCAGGTTGTGGATGCCGCTCACTTTTCGGGCGGTCGCATTGAACAGTTTCGTTGGAATGGTCTTCGACAAAGGATCTCCTTTACGACGGTTCATCTTGTAGCCGCTCACCAGATCGTAACCCTCTACGGTAATCATCTGATAGAGTTCTGGAATCTCGTCAGGACTATCCTGAAGATCGGCATCCATCGTGATTACGACATCACCTTCTGCCTTCTCGAATCCGCAGAACAAAGCAGGGCTCTTTCCATAGTTACGACGGAACTTGATGCCATGCACTTCTGGATATTGCTCAGCTAACTGTTCGATGACATCCCATGAATGGTCGGTCGACCCATCATTACAGAAGATGATTTCATAGCTGAAATTATGTTCGTCCATCACACGTTTGATCCATGCGTGAAGTTCCGCAATTGATTCCTCTTCATTATACAGAGGCACTACAACTGATATGTCCATGTGCGAAGTATGTTTTATTGATTTTTCTGTGTATTGAATATCTTTTCAAGATTTGGCATGCGACTTTTCCTATGAGCTATAGCAGCTACAGGGAGCGAGTAGAGCATCGAAAAGAAGATGTTGTTGACAAACAGGTTGAGCGTAATGTCGAATGGTGTCAGACTTGCAAGTTGCTGCAGTTCTATTCGACTTTGCTCAAGGATGTCTGTAGCTCCAATCATCTTGTATTGGGCTTCTGTCTCGGGCGATGACAGGAAACGCATGAAGAAATCGATGGCCTTTCCCTGATCGAGATATTGGAAATAGACAAATTCGCCCGCAGCGGTCAATACTGAAGCGTAAAAGAACATCAAGGTAGCAAATATCCAGGCCATACCCCACGATACACGGTCGCCTGAACGCAGATGCTGCTTATAGCGCCATGCAAGGTAAAGAGGCATCAGCATGGTGATTCCCATCAGTCCCATTGCAAACATCATCGTCAGGATGTTGCCGCCCGTCATACCACTCATCATGGTACAGAAAGTAGCTATCCATATGATTCCCAGTACTGTTCCGTACTCAATCGCAAAATCTTTTGTCGTCTTAAATATTTCTAAATCCATTTCAGTTTTCTCGTTTCAAACTGCCGTTATTTCTTCTTTTTCTCTCTTTCTAATTTCGCCACATAATCCTTCCAAGTGGTTTTCGTCCCAGTGCTTTCTGGTCTTCCCATCTGGATGAAATGACAATAAGCCGCAGCTAATGCGTCTGTCGCATCGAGTTGAATGTGCATAATCTCATCGCTGATGTTCAGCATCCTTTGCAACATCGCAGCAACTTGTTCCTTCGATGCTGCACCATTGCCTGTAATGGCCATCTTGATGCGTTTTGGCTCGTATTCGCTGATGGGGATGTCGCGCAGGATGGCGGCACAAATGGCTACTCCCTGCGCTCGTCCCAGTTTCAGCATACTTTGTACGTTCTTTCCGTAGAACGGTGCTTCGATGGCTACTTCGTCAGGATGGTACGAGTCGATGATGCTTGTCACCCGTTCGTGGATCTTGCCCAGTCGCAAGTAATGACTCTCGTACTTCTTCAACTCAATCACACCGAAAGCCAACATCTCGGCTTTACTGCCCCTTGTACGAAGGATGGCATATCCCATCAAGTTCGTACCTGGGTCGATGCCCATGATGATTTTCTCCGGTTGTGATTTCCCTCTGACCGTTACCATTTGGCTCTTTGCTTATCTCACGAGTACTTTCTTGCCGTTGATGATATTGATGCCTCGCTGCATTCCGCTCTGACGCTGTCCGTTGATGTTGTAGATGGTAGCAGGTTTGCTTTCATCGTTCTCAATACCCTTAACAGCGGTGTCTGTACCGAGGATTTCAATCTTGTCGATATTACACTTGTCGCCTGTGATACTGATGCGGATGACCTGCTGTCCTGCTGTCAAAGAGCGGTTGAAGCTGCCTTCAATGACTTTGTAAGTACTTCCTGTCTTTGGTACTTCTACAGTAGCCAATGAATAAAGGGTGGTACCTCTGAGCCAACTGATGGTGAACTTACCTGTCTCTACCGTTGATGCAACAGTTACCTTGAAGGTGTACTTACCAGTCTCTGGAACTGTGATAGTGTAGTCGTACCATTCTTTTGCTACCGTGTATCCGATTGCATAACCACCGTTTGCTTTGATGATGTCGGCACCTTCGTTGTCCTTACGATAGTTAGCTCTTCCTTCGTCTTTCTCGTCTGAGTCGTGGAAGGTGAGACCCTCGCCACCCTTATCGAAGTCTTCTGCCTCGATGACACAAGGTATTGTCAGTTCCTTAAATGGTATGCGTTTGTTCTTCGTGGTGACGGTTGTTTTAGCAATCATACTTGATTCCTGACCCTCTGTGTTGATTGCAAGAGCTGTAATCACACATGTACCTTTGCAAGCAGGGTAAATCTCGGCTGTGTAAGGCGATTCGGTCATGATGGTGTCGAGCACACCGTTTTCATATATCTTCACAGCTGCGATGGTGCTGTTTGTTGAGCTTGCAGTGACTCTGACGGTTACTTTACTACCTACAGTCACATTCGAAGATGGGGTGGCTTTAACAGAAACCTTCATGTCGTCATCGAGTTCAACTCGACTGAAATTGATCTTATCGATATGACATTGTCCGCCTGTGATGTTCAGACGAATGCGCTGCTTGCCTTCCTGCAGAGGAACGAGCAAACGTCCGTTGATGCTCATGAAGTTTCCCCATTCACCCAGCTCGGCACATTGTACAGGAATCTCGTCCGTGAGGTCGACCTGATCCGAGTAGTTGCTGAGTGTCAGCTTGAATGATGCATTGTATGCTCCAGCTGATGCGATGGCTTCGAATTTGTACAAACCAGCTTCCTTCACATTTACTGTGTATTCAACCCATTCGCCTGTCTGGGTGTGACCTACGACATATCCGTCGTCTATCTTCAAGAGATCCACGCCACCTCCGTTAGAACGATAGGTACGATCGCCATCGTTACGTGTATCACTATCGTGATAGGTCAGTTTGTCTGCACCTATATCGAAGTCTTCTGCTTCGATGGTGCCAGGCAATTCGATATTATCGTTGAATGGTCTGCGTGTGCTATTCGTCACGTTGAAGCATGCCAGACGCTCGTATTTGCTGCTGTCTGTACATGTCACAATTGCCTTCAGGTCGTATGTGCCCTGAGTAGTGGTCTTGTAGTACGAAACATATGGCTCTTCTGTCAATCGTTCATAGAACTTGTTCTTGACATACAGATCTACATGGTCTACAGTCTTTGTGCGCATCTTCAAACGAACGGTGATAGGAATAGAATCATTCTTAGGCACATTCCATCCTGCTGCTTTCACGTAGAGCGATGCCTCCTTCTTCATATCAGGGAATGGACTCTTAGCGGTTTTTGCTTTTTCTGATTCCATGTATTCACGCAACCAGGTCATAGCCAAACGGTCTTTTCCATTCTTGATGATACCAGAGTTGTCAACCCAGGTAGCTCCGTGAATGTATCCCCAAAGGGTGATACCTGCACAGTAATCGGCTTCCCACATCACAGGGAATATGTTTTTGAATTGGTTTCTCTGCTGAGTGTCGTCAGCGATATCAATATCCAATTCTGTAATGTACATAGGCATCTTCAACCCATTTTGCAGTTTGTTCATTGCATTTTTCAGGTTAGTTACACTGATGTTGGTTACGTCGTGCGACTGACATCCATAGGCATCGATAGGAGCTCCTGCATTACGCAAGGTCTGAACCAGTTTGAGGAAGTTGTCAGTATCGTACTGGAAGGTGTTATAGTCGTTGTAGATGAGGATGGCATCCGGCCAACGCTCGTAAGCCAGCTCAAAGGCTTTGACGAGCCAGTCGTAGCCGGTTTCACCTTCACCACCCAACGATTCTTTCATCATAGGGTTGCCCTGCTGGTGCATACCGATAGCTTCGTTGACTACGTCAATCATCTCAAGCTTTGGGTATTTCTTCTTGATGGCATCCATCCATGTAACAATGGCATTGTAGCGCTCAGAAGGGGAGAGATTAGACAGCCAGCTAGGATACTGAGCTCCCCAGACGAGACAGTGGAACTTGAATGGGAAATGATGATCTTTGGCATAGTTGAATGCGTTGTCGCATCCCCAGTTGAAGCGTCCGCGTGTACCTTCGACTGACGACCATTTCGATTCGTTCTCGCAGGTAATCTGGTTCCACATGGTGTAGTACTGTGCCACACCTCCTCCGGCTTCTACCTGACCTCTAGTAGTAATGTTTCCCAGGAATTTATCAGGGTTTTTCGACAGCTGTGCTGATGCTGTCATTGATGTGAGCAACATAATCATTGTGCCCATCATGGCTTTGATTGGTAATAATCGATGCATATACTTTATATTAATTAATGATAAGTTCATATTTAGTCTGCAAAGATAGCAAAAGCCGAGCGAAGTACAAAATAAATTAAGATTTATTTTAATTTCGATATGTTGAACTGCCATTTACAAGGTGATATTTCATCTTCAACGCAGTTAAAGTTGTAAAAGTTTGAGTTTCATTGGTTAATCGGTTCTTTTGGAGAGGTGATGTGATTTTTTTTAATTATATTCTGTTGCTGTATGCAATTGTGTGTACATTCCTTTATCAATGTTGTAATTATATAATCTCTTGCTATTTAATGGTTCTGAAGGGAGTCGTTTTTGTTCCCCTTAATGGGAATTTTTGTTACCCTTAAGGGCTGCAATATTTTCCCTTAGGGGCTACACATTTTATTATATATAAAGAGCTCTTTTATTTTTCTTTTTGTCATGCAAAAGCTGTTTTTCTGTTTTTGTCTCACTAAATACCACCTAAATCGACAAAAAAAGTAAATTGTAAATGGTCAAATTGTAAAATATTACTACCTTTGCAAAAAATTTAACAAAACATGTTACAAAAGATAGAAGCGTTGCTTGCCGAGATCGACTCGCTCGAGGCAAATAGTGTAGAGGACATCGAAACTCTCCGTATTAAATATTTAAGCAAGAAAGGAAGCATTCCAGCCCTCATGGCTGACTTCCGCAATGTGCCTGCTGACCAGAAGAA